>JBEKHU010000659.1:0-2838 GCA_050012115.1 Bryobacteraceae bacterium
TGAAGAGGCCGCCGCCCTCATTCAAAACGGCGAAACCATCGGCTTCAGCGGCTTCACGCCGGCCGGCTCTCCCAAGGCCATCCCGCGCGCGCTCGCCGAGCGCGCCAAGGCCGAACACGAGGCCGGCCGCGAGTTCAAGGTCGGCGTCCTCACCGGCGCCTCGACCGGCCCGTCCCTCGATACCGCGCTGGCCGACGCCGAGGCCATCAGCTTCCGCACCCCTTACCAGTCCGACGCGCTGCTGCGCTCGCAGATCAACGCCGGCAAGGTGCGGTTCGTCGATATGCACCTGTCGGTGCTGCCGCAGGTCGTCCGCTACGGCTTCCTGGGCAACGTCCATTGGGCCGTTATCGAAGCCTGCGACCTGACCAGCGGCGGGGGCGTCGTGCTCACCACGGCCGTGGGCGCCGCGCCGACCTTCCTGCACGAGGCGGACCGGGTGCTCATCGAGTTGAACTCGATGCACCCGCCCACGCTGCTCGGCATGCACGACATCTTCGAACCCAAAAATCCGCCCGCGCGACACGAGATCCCCGTTTTCGGTTGCGCGGATCGCATCGGCTCGCCCATCGCGATCATCGACCCGTCCAAGATCGCCGGCGTTGTTCACACCAACGAGAGCGACGAAACCGAAGCGTTTTCGGAGCCCACGCCCGAAACCCGGCAGATCGGCCACAACGTCGCCGAGTTTCTGGTCCACGAGATGCGCGCCGGCCGCATTCCGCCGTCTTTCCTGCCCTTGCAGTCAGGCGTCGGCGACATCGCCAATTCGGTCCTCGCCGCGCTCGGCGTGCATCCCGAAATTCCGAATTTCGAGATGTACACCGAGGTTCTGCAGGACTCCGTCATCCCGCTGCTCGAGAACGGGCGCTGCCGTTTCGCCTCCACCTGCTCGCTGACTCTGAGCCCGGAGATGATGGCGCGCGTGACCGGCGACGTCAATCACTTCCGCAAGTGCATCGTCATGCGCCCCCAGGAGATCTCCAACAACCCCGAGGTCGTCCGGCGTCTGGGCGTCGTTTCCATGAACACGGCCATCGAGGTCGATCTCGAGGGCAACGTGAATTCGACCCACGTCATGGGTCGGCAGATGATGAACGGCATCGGCGGCTCGGGCGACTTCACGCGCAACGCTTACCTCTCGATCTTCAGTTGCCCGTCCACGGCCAAGGGCGGCAAGATCTCGACCATCGTCCCGCTGGTCAGCCACATGGACCACAGCGAGCACTCGGTCCAACTCATCGTCACCGAACAAGGGATGGCCGACCTCCGCGGCAAGGATCCGCACGAGCGCGCCGATCTCATCGTCGAAAACTGCGCGCACCCCGCGTTCAAGGACCAGCTCCGCCAATACCTGCACATGGTCAAGCAGGGCCACGAGCCCTTCTCGCTCTCCCTCGGTCCCGCCATGCACCGCCAGTTCCTCCGCCACGGCGACATGCGCAACATCAATTGGGACGAGTGGCGCTAGCGGCTGTTTCAGAGCCGCTTGTTTCAGAGCCGCGACCGTGAGGGAGCGGACGTGCCGAGCCGCTTGTTTCAGAGCCGTGACCGAAGCGAGCGGTCTGCCGTCGCGAGCGGCGAAAACCGGGGACTGACGTCTCTGTCCTAGGCGCGCACAGCGCTTTCGATCTACCTTCTGACTCTTCTGCGCCGTGTGGACAGAGCCGTCTGTCCCCCGGTTTTCGACCGATCAAGGACGCCCGCCTCCCTGAGAGAAATGCGCGCTGACGGTCTCAAGTCTCGTCGATCGGCGGCACGCAACGCAGCGCCACCCCCGCTTCGCGGAACATCGTCCGGATATGCTCGAAGTGCGGCGTATATTGCTCGCTCCAGTACTCGCGCACCCGGTGCCCGTCGACCACCACTTCGCGGATGCCCGCCTGCACGATCGCCCGCGCGCAGTCCATACACGGCAGCAGTTCGACGTACAGCGTGCAGCCCTGCATCTGCGTGCCGTGCCGCGCCGCGTTGTAGATCGCGTTGCGCTCGGCGTGCTCCATCCACAGGTATTTCTCGGGCCGCACCAGCCGCTCCGGCACGTCGTCGCGGATCCCGCGCACCAGGCTGTTGTATCCCGTCGCGCGGATCTCGTGCGCCGGCCCCACCACCACCGCCCCCAGCTTCGTGTTCGGGTCCTTGCTGCGCCGCGACACCGTGCGGCAGATTTCGAGGAAGTACTCGTCCCAGGAAGGCACGCCGGGCTGCATCTTCACAGAATACAACTACGTCAGCCGCCCAGCCCGATCCGGCACGCGTGCTCCGCCATCACGCGCTGCTCCATCTCGCGATACGCCCGGTTGCGCCGCGCCAGTTCGTCGAAGTCCACCAGGTGCGCGTCGAACTCCGGCCCGTCCACGCACGCGAACTTCACCTCTTTGCCCACCGTGATCCGGCACCCGCCGCACATGCCTGTCCCGTCGATCATGATCGGGTTCACGCTGGCATAGAGTTTCATGCCCCACTCGCGCGTGGCGTTGGCCACGGCCTTCATCATCGGGATCGGTCCGATCACGTGGCCGATGTCGAAATCGCCCGGCTTGGCCATGCTCTGCAGCAACTGCAGCACGTTGCCGTGGAAACCGTACGTGCCGTCGTCGGTCGCCCACTCCAGCACGTCCACGCCCTGCCGCAGCTCCGCGTCGAGGATCCGCAGCGCGTCCGAGCGCGCCCCGCACAGCGCCGTGACGTGGTTGCCGTGGTCTTTGAATGCCCTAGCCACCGGCAGCACCTCGGCCACCCCCACGCCCCCGGCCATGCACACCGCGCGCCGCCCTTCGCACATCGACGCCGGCTCGCCCAGCGGCCCGACGATGTCCGCCACGAACTCGCCCGGCT
>JBEKHU010000660.1:0-2836 GCA_050012115.1 Bryobacteraceae bacterium
ACGGTGCGGGCGTACGCCGAAGCGGGCGCGGATTACGTCAGCGCCGGAGCGATCACTCATTCGGCCCGGGCGATGGACATCAACTTCCGGCTGACGCTGGACTAAAGCCACCGCAGCGGCGCGGGCGGGCGGCAACGGAGGGCGCGGCGGGCATCCTCAAGAGACGGCGAGGCGCCGTCGCGATGCTTGATAGGCTCTAGGCATGGCTCTGGACGTGGAACAGGTGCGGTCGCGGCTGCCGGGGCGGCGCATCGAGTGGCTCGCGGAGATCGACACAACGATGAGCGAGGCGGAGCGCCTGGCCGATGCGGGCGCGGCGGCGGGCACGGTGGTGGGGGCAGAGATGCAGCGGACGGGCCAGGGGCGGCAGGGGCGGCACTGGCATTCCGCGGCGGGCGAGGGGCTGTATTTCACCGAGATTCTGAGGCTGGAGCTGCCGCCACCGCGGGTGCCGGTGGTGACGCTGGCGCTGGGCGTGGCGGTGGCGGACGTGCTGAAACTGCGGACCGGCCTGGAGTGCGACCTGCGCTGGCCGAACGACGTGCTGGTAAACGGGCGCAAGGTGTGCGGCATCCTGACGCAGTTGCACAATGGGGCGATCCTGGCAGGGGTGGGACTGAACGTCAACCAGACGGATTTCCCCGCCCCGCTTGGCGAGATCGCCACGTCGTTGCGCATGGAGAGCGGCGAGACGTACGGGCGCGAGGCGCTGCTGGTGGCGCTGGTGCGGTCGATCGACAGCAACGTGAGAATTCTGGCAACGGGCGGCGCGGTGCCCATCCTGACTCTGTTTTCGACGATGTCCAGCTACGCGGAGGGCAAGAGCGTGGAAGTGGAGCTGCCGGATGGAGTGGTGCGCGGGACGACAGGCGGCCTCACGGCGGACGGGTTCCTGCGGCTGCGGCTGGCAGGCGGCGGCGAGAGGGTGATCACCGCGGGCGGCGTGCGGCCGGTGGAGGATTGAGGGAAAGGAGCGGGACGGAGATGCTGCTGGCAGTGGACGCGGGCAACACGAACGTGACCATCGGAGTCTTCGACAGCGGAAGGATCGTGACCCGCTGGCGTTTGAGGACGGACCGAGACCAGACGGCCGACGAGTGGGGCATCCTGATGCGCAACCTCTTCACGCTGGAGGGGCTGAACCTGGCGCAGGTGGACGGCTTCGTCGTTTCAAGCGTGGTACCGATTATCGACGAACCGCTGAAGCAGATGGCGCGGCGGTACTTCCGGACCGAAGCGCTGTTTGTCGACGCGGCGACCGACACGGGGCTGGCGAACCTGTACGATAATCCGCGCGAGGTGGGGGCCGACCGGCTGGTGAACGCCAGCGCGGCGTTCTTCAAGTACGGCGGGCCGTGCGTGGTGGTGGACCTGGGCACGTCGATCAACTTCGACGTTGTGTCGGAGCACGGGGAATTTGTGGGCGGCATGATCTGTCCGGGCATCGGCATGGCGATCAGCGGGCTGTTCTCGAAGGCGGCCAAGCTGCCGATGGTGGAGTTCCGGGAACCGGAGAAGGTGATCGGGACGAACACGGTGGGAAGCATCCAGTCGGGGCTGTTTTACGGATTCGTGGGCATGATCGACGGATTGCTGGAACGCGCATTGGCGCAGTTGGGCCAGCAGACGATGACGGTCGCCACGGGCGGGCAGGCGGCGCTGATCGTGCCCAGCTCGCGCTACATCCGGCAACTGGACGAGGACCTGACGCTGGAGGGTTTACAGAGGATCTGGGAGCGGAACCGGCACTGAGGGCGGCGATGGACAGATGAGCGACGACGCACAGCAGTGGCGGTTGAATTACTTCAACTACTTCACCGAGGTGGAGGAGCAGTTCCAAAAGGCACGGGGCAGCGGGTTGTTTCTGCTGTCCCCGCTGGACTGGGCGCTGGTGGAGTCGTGGAAGAATGGCGGCGTGCCGCTGGAAGCGGTGCTGCGGGGCATCGACGCGGCGTTCGACAAATGGCGGCAGAGAAAGAATCGGACGAACCTCGTGAATTCGCTGGCCTATTGCGCCCAGGCCGTGATGCGCGAAGCGGAAGCGATGGCAAAGAACCTGCCGTCGCAGGGCACCGCAGAGGCCGCGGAGGACGCATTCCCGATTGAGACGGTGCGGACGCACCTGGAGAAGGCGCGCGCCACGCTGGCGGCGCTGGCGGGTTATGAAGAGATTGCGCTGGCGGTCGAGCGGATACTCGGCGCGCTGGAGGAGCATCTCCAGGATCCGCAGGAGTTGGATCAAAGGCTGACAGCGATCGAAGAGAAGATGGCGGCGCTGGCACGGACGCGACTGGCGGACGACGACCTGTTCGAGATGCGGCGCGAACTGGAGTTCCAACTGCGGCCGTACCGAAGCAAGATGTCCGGCGACCAACTGGCACGGTTGGAGAAGAGCTTTCTTGACAGGAAAGTATATGAAAGGGCAGGACTACCGCGGTTGAGCCTGTTCTTCATGGTTTGAGAGAACGGAGGGACCGCGTTTGCAGGGAGAGTACCGGTAGGCGTAGTACCGAGACCTGTTTCCTACGCTTGGATGCTGTGATAATATCCCCTGCAGAGCGTACATCTGGTACGAGCTAGCCAGCATTCCTCCGATTCAAGCTGGCAATGATCCGGCGTGGATCTTCCTCCGAGTCCACGCCGGCTTTTTGTTTATAGACCCCATGCTGACGCGGGATGGGGCGGACGACCGGCCGGGTGGACGGAAGCGAACGCCGTAGCGGGAGAAACTAGTGGTCCTCCCAACGCCTTCTGGATGTCCCCTTCAGGCAATTGGGGACCTCCGCGCGGTCGATCCAATCAATATCTTTCGACAGGTATATGCCGGGTAAGTGTG
>JBEKHU010000661.1:0-2827 GCA_050012115.1 Bryobacteraceae bacterium
TTGAACTTCTGCTCGTCGAAGTACAGCACCTTGCCCTGCTGGTAGCTCATGACGGCCATGCTGATGGCCACCTGCGCGCGCGCGGCGACTTCGACGTTCAGGCGAGGCTGCTGCCGGCTGCGGATCGAGTCGAGGAAGTTGCCAATGTGGTCCATCATCATGTCGTTCTCGTCGACCTTGATGACGATGGGCTCCGCGCCGAACTTGGCCTTGTACTCGGGCGTCAGTACTTCCTTCTCGGGCTTCACCGTGATGTGATCCGTGGGCGCCTCGAACATCCCGTGGTCCACCATAATGAGCGTGCCCAGATAGCCTCGTATCAGACCCGGGATGTGCTGCGAGTTCGCCATGGAACTTGAAAGCACCATCGAGAAACCCTTCTTGTACTCGGCGACGAGGTGGAACGTGTCCGGCACTTCGCGCTCGTCCTTGAACTTGTAAATGCCGCCGCTGCCGACCACCCGATGCGGGAACTGCGGCTGGCCCCAGCAGATGTTCATCGGCGCCATCACGTGGAAGAACAGGTCGGTGGCGATGCCGCCCGAGTAATCCCAGTACTTGCGGAAGCGGAAGAAGCGGTCGGCGTCGTAACCGCGCTTGGGCGCCGGGCCCAGCCACGTCTTCCAGTCGATGTAGTTGTCGCCTTTGCCATCCGGCCCAGCTTCCTTGTCGATCTTCCAGTTCCACTCGCCTTCCACGGAGTTGCGGTGGTAGCTGCCCTGGCTCATGATCATCTCGCCGATCATGCCGTCTCCCAGCGCCTTACGGGCCTTCCACCACTGATCTCCGGAGGTCGTCTGCGAGCCCACCTGCATGATGCGCTGCTTGGACTTCACGGCCTCCCGGAGCTGCTTCACCTCCTCGATGGTGTGGCACATGGGCTTTTCGAGGTAGACGTCCTTGCCCTGGTCCATCGCGGCCAGCGCGACGCGCGCGTGCCAATGGTCGGGCGTGGCGACGATCACGGCATCCACGTCCTTGCGGGCGAGGATCTCGCGGTAGTCGAGCGTGCCATCCACCTTGAAATACTCCTTGGCGGCTGTCACGCGCTTCTGGTACACGTCGCAAACCGCGACCAGCTGGCAGGAGTTCTCGTGCTTCTCCCCGTAGCGGCGGTAGCGCTCGGCGACGTAGAAGCCGCGGCCGCCCGTCCCGATGACGGCGACGTTGATCCGATCGTTCGCGCCGATGACTCGTCCGGTGCGCGCCGGCTTATCCGCGGCCAGAACGCGCCCGCCGGCGGCCAAAGCGGCGCCCGTGACGGCGGCGGCCTTGACGAATTCCCTTCGATTGCTCTCGAGCATGATGCAGTGATCCTTGGGTTGGGATGAATCGACACACCTATCCTATGCCCGCGTCCGAAGGCGGGTCAAAGAACGCGCGTTCCCGCTCCAGGCGTTCTCGTGGTACCTTGCGGTGAAATGCAGTCTGCGCAATTCCACGCCAAGGCGGACCCCACGCGCGAGATCGAGGTGAAGTTGCGCGTCCAGGACGCGGAGCGGGCTGCCGCCGTCCTGCTCGAAAACGGCTTCCTCGTCGTCCAGCCGCGCGCGTTCGAAGCGAACGAGATTTTCGACACGCCGGAGCGGGCTCTGCGCGCGGAGCGGCGCCTGTTGCGCCTGCGGGAATTCGCCGGCGCGGCCATTTTCACTTACAAGGGCACTCCGGAAGCCGGGCGTCACAAGTCGCGCGAGGAGCTGGAGACTGTCGTATCCGACCCCGGCGCTCTGCGCCAGATCCTGGAACGGCTCGGCCTTCGCCTCTTCTTTCGTTATGAGAAGTACCGGACCATCTACCAGCGTCCGGACGATACAGCGGGCCTTGCCGTCCTCGATGAAACGCCGATCGGGGTGTGGCTGGAACTCGAAGGTGAGCCGGAGTGGATCGATCGCACGGCCGCGCAGCTTGGCTTCACTGCTCAGCAATACGTCACCGAGAGTTACGGCGGGCTGTGGCTGAAGTACTGCCAGGAACACGCCATCGATCGTCCCAACATGGTTTTCGGCGACGACCCCGTGTGAGCGGGACCCGGCGGCACGGCGTCACACCGCGACGCCTACAATGAAGGCATGCTCGAGTCCGTGAACGGGGCCGCGGAGGTCTCGCAAGCCGTAGGTCGTCTGGATATCGTCCGCAAGGAAATCGGCAAGGTCATTGTCGGCCAGCAGGACGTCGTCGATGGCGTACTCATCTGCCTGCTCTCCGGGGGGCATGTGCTGCTCGAAGGCGTGCCCGGGCTCGGCAAGACGACGCTTCTTCGGACGCTGTCGCGCGTGCTTCATCTGAGGTACTCGCGCATTCAGTTCACGCCCGACCTGATGCCGGCCGACATAGTTGGTTCGATGGTGATGGAGACGGACTCGAGCGGCGCCAAAAGCCTCCGCTTCCAGCCCGGCCCGATCTTCGCCAACCTCGTGCTGGCGGACGAAATCAACCGCGCCACGCCCAAGACCCAGTCAGCGCTGCTCGAAGCGATGCAGGAGCGAACCGTGACGTCCGGCACGACGACGCACGAGCTGGACCGGCCGTTTCTGGTGATGGCGACGCAGAATCCGATCGAGATGGAGGGCACCTACCCGCTGCCGGAGGCCCAGCTCGACCGCTTTCTCATGAAGATCGTCGTCGAATTCCCTTCGCGCGAAGAGCTCAATCGCATCGTCGAGCGCACCATCCAGCGCGACGAGCCCGAACTCAGCCAGGTCATCACGCGCGGGGAGATCCTCGAACTGCGCAACACCTGTCGCGAGGTGATCGTCGCTCCGCACGTGCTGGATCTCGCTGTCAGCCTGGTGATGGCCACGCAACCCGGCAGCGCGGGCGCCCACCC
>JBEKHU010000662.1:0-2825 GCA_050012115.1 Bryobacteraceae bacterium
AAATGTGAGAAAAAGCAGCTCGAAGTTGTAGCTGTGGGGGAACGCCTGGAGGCCCTCGAAAAAGCGAGCCAGCTGCTCGCCGAAGAATTGGAGATTGTCCGCACCGAGCTGCAGAAGCAGGAAAAGGAAACCCTGCTGCTCGACCAGGAGATGCGCAAGATCGCGGAGGAGTCCCGGCGCGCCGGCCAGAAACTCTCCGCGGCGCGGCTCGAGCTCGACCGTCTGGCCCGCGATTCCGCCCAATCGCGCGAGGAGCGCGAACGCAAGCAGACGCTCGTCGTCGAGAAGGAAGAGTCGCGATCAGCCTTGGAGCGTGCGCTGGAGGATGGACGGTCCGAAATGGAGCAGCTCCGCGTGCGCGTGGCACTGCTCTCCGAGGAGCACTCCGTGTTGCGCGTCGAGCTCGCCGGGCTCGAAGAGCGCCGCCGTGGTCTCGAGGACGCGATGGCGCGTCTCGAACAGCAGCGGCGGGAAGTGTTCAATCGTCGCGCCAATCTCTCAAGTGAGATCGAGCGGCTCGGCGTCTCCCGGACTCGCCTTCTGGAGAACAACCTCGCGCTCGACCAGCGCGCCACTTCCTTGCAGGATGAGCAGCAGCATTTCGAGACGTTCGTTGCCGAGCTCGCCGCGCGTGAGGCGTCCGAGCGCGCATCGATCCAGGTCGGCGAGGAGGATTTGAAGCGGCTGCGCCAGACCGCCGCGGCCGCTCTGGAGGAGCGTAGCCAGATTGAACTCGAACTCGTCCGCCGCCAGAGCGAATTGAAGTACCTCGACGAGACCAGCCGCAAGGACCTCAACATCCCGGTCGCCGATCTGGCGGCGGAAATAGCCCGTGCAGCCGCGGAATCGGCCTCGTTCGAAGAGGACGATCAGGCCTCTGCACCCGCCTCGGAAGCCGCGGCCGAAGCTGCGCCCGCTTCAGCAGCGCCTATGGAGATGGACGAGTTCGCCGTCGTTGAGGCGGAGGAACGGGTGCTCGAGATCCGCAAGCGCATCGAGGCCCTCGGTCCGGTCAACCCCGAGGCCTGGCACGAATACCAGGAAGCGCACCAGCGCTACGATTTCCTCAACGCCCAGCGCCAGGACCTGCTCGACTCCATCCGCGACACCGAGAAGGCAATCAACGAAATCGACACGGAAAGCCGCAAGCGCTTCAACCTGGCCTTTGAAGTCATCAACCAGAACTTCAAGGAAATGTTTACGAAGCTCTTCGGCGGCGGCGTAGGCGAGATGCGCCTGACCGGCGAAGGCGACGCCCTGGAGCAGGGCATCGAAATCGTGGCTCAGCCCCCCGGCAAGCGGCTGCAGAATGTGCTGCTGCTTTCCGGCGGCGAGAAGGCGCTGACGGCCGTTGCTCTGCTGATGGGCATCTTCCGCTACCAGCCGAGCCCCTTCTGCGTTCTGGACGAGGTCGACGCGCCTCTCGATGAGGCCAACGTCGGCCGCTTCACGCAATTGGTTAAGGATATGGCGGCGCAGACACAGTTCATCGTCATCACGCATGCAAAAAAGACGATGGAAGCTGCCGAAGGCCTGTATGGTGTGACCATGCAGGAGCAGGGCGTCTCGAAACTCGTGAGCGTCCGCTTGTCTGCGCCGCCACCTCCCCCGGTCCCGGCCGGCGCCCCTCAGATGGCGCCGCGCGCCTGACACTGGGGAGACGCCGCCATGGCCGCACGCCCGCATCTGATCGGGATCGCGGGCCCTTCCTGCGCGGGGAAGACGGAGCTCGCGCGCTGGCTCGCCGTGCGGCTCCAGGCGCCGGTGCTCAATCTCGATCACTACTATGTCGACATGCGTGACCTGCTGCTCGAGGAGCGTGCCAGGCGCAACTTTGACGAGCCCGCTGCGCTCGAATACCCTCTGATTCTGGAACACGTCACGTCGCTCGCCGCGGGCCAGCCCATCCGCGCGCCGCGCTACGACTTTGCCACCCACGCGCGCGCCCCTGGAGACGCTCTCATTGAGCCGGGCGACTACATGATCCTGGAAGGCCTCTTCGCGCTGTACTGGCCCGAAGTGCGCTCACTGATGCGGACCCGGCTCTTCGTCACTGCGCCCGACGAGGTCTGCCTCGCCCGGCGCACCGCGCGCGACGTGTGCCAGCGCGCCCGCTCGCCCGAGAGCGTGCGCTGGCAGTTCGAAACCACCGTGCGCCCGATGGCACATTTGCACATCCTGCCAACGCAGGCCCACGCCAACCTCGTTCTCACCGGCACGGATCCCATCGATTCCCTCGGCGCGCGCGTCCTCGCCATCCTCTGACCGGCTGGCGGCCTGTCGCAGAGACGACGTCACTGCGCCGCGTGTGTCGTTGCTGAGCCGCGACTGTTAAGGAGTCCCCATGGCCCTTCGGGCCACCCATCAGGATGAAAGTCGCGACTGTGTGTGGTGGGGCAGACGGCCACGTCTGCGCCGGACCGCCAGGTCCGGCTCTTCAACGCGACTTTCAACGGAGCGGTCGTCACGCAGCTTTCTAAACCGCCACTACGCCCCGCGTGGCATCATGACAAGGACAGGCGGCTCTTTGTGACGCATACCGCGGCGTATCAGGAAAAGAACAAGGCGGCGGCCAGTTCCGTTCTCGCGGCCATTGGCCTGACGAGTCTTAAAATCGTCGTGGGCGTGCTCACCGGCTCGCTTGGTATTCTGGCCGAAGCGGCGCACTCCGCGCTCGATCTCGTGGCCGCCCTGATGACCTGGTTCGCGGTGCGCGTCTCGGGCAAGCCTCCCGACCGCACCCATCTCTACGGCCACGGCAAAGTGGAGAACCTCTCCGCCTTGTTGGAGACGCTGCTTCTGCTCGCCACGTGCGTCTGGGTTGT
>JBEKHU010000663.1:0-2823 GCA_050012115.1 Bryobacteraceae bacterium
AGTCACTGGCGCCACGGGCTTTCTCGGCGCGCGGCTGGTGCGCGAGCTACTCGACCGCCATCCGCACGCCAGCCTGGCGCTCCTGATCCGGGACAAACCCGGCCAATCGGGCCAGGAACGTGCCGACCTGCTCGTACCCCTGACGGAGCGACATCGCGTCGAGGTGTTTTCCGGAGATGTCAGCCAGCACAACTGCGGCCTGGACGCCGCCGCCCACCAGCGCCTTTCCGCGGAGACGACCCGGGTGATTCACTGCGCCGCCACAGTGCGTTTCGATCACTCGCTGGACGAAGCCCGGCGCATCAATGTGGAGGGCACGCGCCGCGTGCTGGATTTCGCCGCCAGCGCACCACGCCTGCGGAGCCTGGCCTACGTCGGCACGGCCTACGTGGCCGGCGCGCGCACGGGCCTGGTGCGCGAAAGCGAACTCGCCGTGGGCCAGAGCTACCGCAACACATACGAACAGACCAAGGCCGAGGCCGAGGCCCTGGTTCGTTCCCGCCAGGGTTCCATGCCCGGCGTCATCCTGCGGCCGAGCATCATCGTGGGCGATTCGCGGACCGGCGCCACGTCCAGCTTCAAGATGCTGTATTGGCCGCTGAAGATCTACGCGCGCCGCCTGTGGCGCACCGTGCCAGGCTTCCCCGATGCGGTGCTGGACATCGTCCCGGTGGATTTCGTCGCCGCGGCAGTCGCCCGGCTCGTGTTCGACGACACCGCCGCGGGCAGCACGGTCCACCTCTGCGCCGGGCCTCGCGGCAGCGCCACCATCCAGCAGATTGCACGGCGCGCGGCGAACTACTTCCATGTTCCGGAGCCGCGTTATGTCGACCCTGGGCTCTTCTTCGGCGTTTTGCGGCCGCTGCTGTTTCTGTGCCTATGGGGACGCAAACGCCGCGTGCTGCGCGACGGCCGCGCCTATCGCGACTACTTCTCCATGCGCATGCAGTTCGACACGACCAACGCCGAGCGCCTGCTGGAACCCACGGGCCTGCGCCCGCCGCCGGTGATGGAGTACCTTGACCGCCTGTTCAACTACTGCGTCGACAGTGACTGGGGCCGCAAACCCGTTTCCGCCCAATGAGCATCATCACACGCTATCGGCTATCCCGCGACCGGAACGTAACGGTGGCCAACCTGGTGGACGAAGTCCTGCGACGCACCGGCGATCGCGAGATCAGCATCGAGGATGGCCGCCCCCGACGCCTGGCCGAGCTGCACTCCGAAGTCCGCACTATCGACGCCTTCCTGCGCCGCACGATCGGCCTCGGTCCGGGCCAACTGGTCGGCATCTATCGCACCAACGATGCGCTGTGCTTCCGTTGGTTTCTGGCCATCATTCGCGCCGGGGGCATCGCCGTTCCGCTGAACCCGCTGCTTTCGCTGGCCGAGGTGCGCCGCATCCTGACCGACAGCGGCACGGACATTCTGGTGACCGACAAAGCGGTCTTCGAGCGCAGCATCGGCCAGCGCAGCGCGCTGGACATCCGGACGTGGATCCAGGCAGACGATGAGACGGAGACGATGGATGGATTCGTCCGCGCCATCGAGACCGGGGCGCCCTTCCCGCCGGCAGCCATCGATCCGGCCGCCATCGCCGCCATATTCCATACCTCCGGCACCACCGGTTTCCCCAAAGGCGCAGCCCTTTCGAGCCGCGCGCTGCTGGGGGCGCGCGCGTCCGCCCTGCTGGTCGGGCCATTGCTGGGCCCCAAAGACCTCGCACTCATCGCTCTGCCGTGGTCCCACATCATGGCCGTGAGCATTGCGCTGTACGGCCTCATGGCGGGCATTCGCGGATGTTTCCTGGATCGCTTTGACGTCGCGCGCGCCGTGGAGCTCGTCGAGCGCTTCCGGATCACGGCTTTCGTCGGTGTGCCGGCCATGTTCGCCCGCCTCGTCAATAGCAATCCGGATCCGGCCCGGCTGGCGACGGTCCGCGTGTGGCTTTCGGCAAGCGATCACCTGCCGCTCGGGGTCCGGCTTCGGCTGCGGCAGTTCGGAGCGCTCGTCCGGCTGCCAGGCGGAGGGCGTGTTCCGCCCGTGCTCCTCAACTGCTACGGCATGGTTGAACTGGGCGGGCTCGCCATGCTGGGCATCGAGACTTCGTTGTTCCCGGGCAGCGGCGACCTGTGCTTCCCGGTGCCCCCGTTTCGCATCCGAGTGGCCGACGAAAGCGGCCGGCCCGTGCCTGCCGGCGTTGCCGGCGAGTGCCAGATCCGCCGTCGTGGCGTGGCGCCGCGCTATTGGAAGGACGGGGGCAACGGCCAAGACCTGCTCACATCCGACGGTTGGCTGCGCACCGGAGACCTGGCCCAACGGAACCGGTTGGGCATGATCCGGCTGGTCGGACGCATCAAGGATGTCATCAAGTCGGGCGGGTACTCGGTTTATGTGCGCGAGCTCGAGGAGACCATGACGGCCCACCCGGCGGTGGCCTGCGCGGCCGCCTTCAGCCTGCCTCACAACGAAAAGGGCGAGATTCCCGTCGGAGCGGTGGAACTGTACGAAGGCGCCCTGGCGAGCGAAAACGAGTTACTGGAGTGGTGCCGCGAGAGCCTCGCGGCCTACAAAGCGCCACGCCGCATCTGGATTCTCGATTCCGGCAGCTTGCCGCAGAATCACACGGGCAAGCTGCTGCGGCGGGTCCTGCGGGAGCGATTCTCGGGGGAGCCGGCCTGAATGCTCGCGCTCTTGCTGGCCACCGTCGTGGCCACCACCCCCGCCGATATCGCCTTCCAGCGCCTATACAACGCCGACTTTGCGGGCGCGCACAAGGTCATTGACGAGGCGCTGCGCCAGGAGCCCGGCAACGCGTTCTAC
>JBEKHU010000664.1:0-2821 GCA_050012115.1 Bryobacteraceae bacterium
TACCGATACTCGTCGCGCGAACTGAACTGCAGGTGCGAGTTCAGGTGCAGCCGGTAGTCGTCCCTCCATTTCGTCACCACGATGCGCTGGTACGGCGTCGTGCGCGCCAGAATCACCTCGTCCGCGTACAGCGAGGCATCCAGCGTGTCGGTCAGCTTCTGGCCGAACGCCAGCCCCAGGCCCAGCAGCGCGATCGCTCCGCCGCAGGCCAGCCGCTGTGCCAGGCGCTGCTGGAGATCGTTCCGGAACAGCCACGTGGTCCACAGCGCCACCAGCGCGTTCAGCAGCCCGAATGCCAGCGCGCCCCGCACCAGGCCCAGCCGCGGCACGACGAAGATTGGGAAGATCAGCGACGCGCCCAGCGCGCCCAGGTAGTCGAACGTCAGCACGTTCGACACCAATTCCTTGAATTGGAACCGCTCCCGCAGGATGCGCATCAGCAGTGGGATTTCGAGGCCCACCAGCACGCCCAGCAGCGTCACCAGCGCGTATAACAGCAACCGGAAGCCGCCCGAGACGGAGAAGGCGAAGAACAAAATCGCGGACGAGAACCCGCCCGCCAGGCCGACCATCAGCTCGATCGCAATGAAGCGCGACACCAGCGCGCGGTCGAGGAACCGCGACAGCCAGCTCCCGATGCCCATGGCGAACAGGTAGCTCCCGATGATCGTGGAGAACTGAAAGACGCTGTCGCCGAGCAGGTAGCTCGCCAGCGCGCCCGCGATCAGCTCATACACCAGACCGCAGGCGGCGATCAACAGGACCGAGATGAAGAGCGCGATCGCCATGGCTAGTGCAGTGCCGCGGCGATGATGATCGCCGCGCCCAGCGCCGCCAGCCCCGCCAGCACCGCCACGGCCGTATTCTGCTTCTCGAGGATCTCTTTCTTCAGGTCGTACGGCGTGAGCTTCTCCAGCACGCTGTTGCTCACCGTCAGAACGACGATCAGCACCACGACCCCCAGCACGGCGTACATCACGCCGTTCAGCAGGGAACCCAGGTGGAACTCCAGCGGCATGGACCGCTATTTTCCCCCGAACCCCGAGTGCGAGCCGCCGCCGTAGTTCGGCCGCAGCGAACCCGGGTTCTCCCGCACCGTGCGCGGCACCATCAGTCGCGGCGAGGTCGAGCGTGACCCGAGCGAGACGCCGCTCCACTGCGCGGCGCTCATCACGACCAGCATCAGCAGGCCGTAAATGCCATAGAAGGGGTTCTTCACCATGGCTCCTCCTCAGGCGCCCGTTCCATAGTCGCTTTCCTGCCAGCGCTGCGTCTCGAAGCTGCCCGCGCGCAGCGTCGTCACGATCGGCGGAATCGCCAGCAGGATCAGCGCCAGCCACAGCCAGCCCGTGTGTGTCACGTCGCGCCGCACCGTCACGTCGTACTCGGTCTTGTGATTGAGTGCCCCGCCCTCCGGTTCCAGGCGCACAGCGTAGTCGCCGGCGCTCAGGCGTCCCGTGGCGAATTCGCGGCTCCAGCCGAAGGAGCCTTCCTGATGCCCGGACGATGCCAGCGCCACCGGCCGGCCGGTCGAGCGGTCGATTAATGCCAGTTCGACCTCGTTCGCGTCCGAGTCGGAGGACTTCACATCGATATGCAGGTTCGATACCCCATTCTTCAACTCGAAGTCGCTGGTCACACCCGTCGCGAAGCCCGCCTCAGGTGGCACGAGCTCCAAATGCGTGGCCGCAACCTGCGCGTTGCGCCCCAGCATCAGGAACACCAGCAGCACCACCAGCCACACCAGCGCGAGCTTCAGGAAATCGCCCCACATGTGGCGGATCTTCTGCGGGTAGGGCGACGGCTGATTGGACGACAGGCCCACCGCCGCGGGCGCCGCGCCGGGCAATTGGAACGCCCGCCAGATCTCCGCGCCGTCGATATATTCGCCGCACGACCAGTTGACCTCGCCCGCGCTCGCCTCGCGCGACAGCACCCGCGGCGGCGCGATGTAATCGTCGAACTCGACCTGCTCGCCGGCCTGGATGGCCCACGGGAACTCGCCCAGCACGAACGTCGTTTGCGCCACTCCGTGCTGGTAGTGGCGATAGGTGACGCCGCCCGTGGCCGCCGCCGGACGCCCGTTGCCGGAGCTGAACATCGCCGGCACACCGGCCAGCGTGTGCACGTAATTCCAGTGGCCGTCGTACACCGTCAGGTAGCGGAAACCCTCGTAAGGGTTGAAAAGCAAATACTCGTGCCACGAGTACGGCGTGCCGTCCACCCACGTCGTGCGCACCTGGAAGCCGATCGTCTCCCACCGCACTCCGCCCAGTTGGCCCCGCGTGCCCAGCGGAATGGCCGGCCGCACTCTCAGCTTCTCGTCGAAGCGCGCCACGATCTGCAGCTCCGGCGTCGACGCGTCGATCACCGCCAGGCACTGGATGCACACCGCGGTGCGCGTGTGCGCAAAGCCCCGCAGCTCCACCGATCCGCCGCAATTGGGGCACGCCAGCGCCCGCGCCCCTTTGACCACCGCTGGTTCGACGACTGGCCCGCTCATGCCTGTTTCACCACCCTTCGAACAGCCGCACGTTCTTCAGCTTCAACTCGTCGTACGCCACCTCGCGCCCCAGGTACAGCATCGGCTGCGCGTCCGAAAAATCCAGCGTGGCGAAATGCGCGTCCTCGGTCCGCAGGTCGGCAAACAGCATCTGCGCGTGGCCCACGGTCGTGAACGGCAGGTCGCCCTCGAAGCCTTCGTAGCGCGCCGGCGTGATCGTCGTCACGATGTAGTTACGCTGCTCGAACTGGAACACCTGCCCCGGCTGCAGCGCCTGCGGATCCACGTTCGGCGCCTCGCCCGGCCGCGCGAACGACA
>JBEKHU010000665.1:0-2820 GCA_050012115.1 Bryobacteraceae bacterium
GGCATGAAGTCCAAAGCGGCAATGCCGACCGTCACGAACGGCCGCCATTTCGAGCCGCGAGGCGTGAAATAGAACAGCGGGTTCACGCCCCAGTCCATCATCCTCTGGCCAAATCCGTAGTTCGGGAGTCCGGGTTGATTGGGAGACAGGAACGTGAAGTTGTTCTCCCGGAATGTGTAGGATTCCCGGATGCCGATGTACTTCCAGAAATTCTCCGTGACCTGGGCTCCGAACGCACCGCCGAGATGAAAATACCCTCCCAGCCCTTGGAGCCTCTTCTGGAACATACTGGCTCCGCCGAAAATGCCGAATTCGTACTTGTCCGGGAGTCGATCGCCGGGCCCCCAATGGCCGGCTGCCGTATCCGGCGCGGCCTTGGTTTTGTCCGCCTTGACTTTCTCCGCCTTATCGGGTTTGGCGTTAGCTGGTTTGGCGTCCTGCGCCATAGCGGGCACGATAAGCGCTGCCGCCACGCCGGCGGTCAACAGAACGCGCCGCCAGGAAAAGGAGCGGTTCGAATGACATGAAGCTTTCATAGGGTAGATTCCTTACCTTCAACATTCTATCGCACTTTCAACGTGACAGATCCCGATAAAAAATCCCTAAATCCGGGGTTACCGCGAGCAATCTGCGCCCGATCGCACGGTCCGTCCAGAGCTTCCGAATCACCGCGTTTTCCAAAGTGGCGGCTGGCAGGAGACGCCAACTGCGCCCGTTGTCGGCCGATTCGTACAGTTGGCCGAACTGCACACACCAGGCGTAGCCTTCTCTGAACCCATCCCACGCCACGGAGCTAACTGTTCCATCCTGCAATCCCTCGCTGACCCGCTCCCATTTCGTCGACCCGGCCTGGTTCCGGTAGAGCCCCTGCGCCGTCGCGAGCAGCACCGCCTCGCCCGCGCGCGGGCTCAGCGCGATGTCGTAAATCGTCGAGGTGGAAAGCAGCAAACTCAACGGCTTCCAGGACGTTCCGGCATCGCCCGAGAGGTACAACGTGTCGCCCGTTCTGACCAGCACGCGCTGGGCCGCCACCGTGAGCGCCTGAACATTCGGTACGACCTTGATCGTCGTCAGGGCCGCCGCAGCCCAGCTCGATCCGAAATCCGCGCTGCGGAACAGCCCGCGGCTGGTCCCGGCAAACAGCACTGCCCCTTTCGGCCCCTCCACGGCGGCGAGGGCCTGCAGCCGCGTCTCTCCCGTCATCCCGGCCGTCTTCTTCGACCCGCGGCCCGCCGCCACGCCCGGCAGGCTGCCCGGCGCGGAGAGATCCTTCCAAGTCTTGCCGGCATCCGTCGAACGCCGCAGCCGGTCTGCATTCCCGACGATCAAAAGATTCGGGTTGGCCGGATGCGCGGCCAGGAATTGAAAGTGCTGCCCGTCGAGCACGGCCGCATCCGCTATCAGTCTCCAACTCGCCCCGCGGTCGTCGCTGGCAAACAACCCGCCTTCATCGCCGTCCTGCAACGTGGTCAGGTACAGCCGCATCCCCGCGCGCACCAACTGCCCGACGCGCCGGCTGGTGAAGCCCTTTTCCACCCGCTCCAGGGTCTTGCCTCCGTCCACGCTTCTCCACAAGCCGCTCGCTTCCGCGGCGATGTAAAACTCCGAGAAGTCCGCCGGATCGAAAGCCATGCCGAGAATCGCCAGGTCGTTCAGCAGCTTGAACGTCGTTCCGTCGGTCGATTTCAACAGCCCCAGCGTCGTGCCCGCATAGATCACCTCGGGGTGCGCCCGGTCGATCTGGACGACGTGCGTCCGCCGCAGTGTTGGCGGGATGCCCTTGAACTTGGTCCACGGCGCGCCACCCGTCTCGGTGCGGTAGATGCCGCTGCAGGCGCTGAGCAACACGCGTTCGGGCTTGCCTGGGTCCACGTAGATCGAGAAGATATCCGAGTCGTCGATCATCCCCTCGTGGATCGACTGCCACGTCTCGCCCCCGTCGCTGGTCTTCCACGGCAGGTGCGGCGTGCCGGCGTAGATCGTCCGCCGGTCGCCGGGGGCGAACGCCACCGCCGTGATGACCCGCATCTCGTGCAGCCACGCCTTCGAGATGCGGCGCCAGGTCCGGCCGCTGTCTTCGCTCAGCCACACCCCTTGCGCCGTGCCCGCCGCCAGCACACGCGGATCCTTCGGCCAGGCGGCGATGGCGTGCAGCGGCGCGCCGGCCAGCTCCGGCGCCGCTTTCCAGGTCCGGCCCTCGTCGTCGCTCATCCAAAGACCCGAAAACGGCGAACCGTTGGCGTCGATGCCCACCAGGTACCGCCCCGGTTGGGCGGTGTCGAACAGCAGCGACGTCACCGTTCCCAGGAAGTGCCTGGGGAACCCCAGCCGCGTCCAGCTCGCGCCGCTGTCGGTCGATCGATAGAGCAGCGAATTCCGCGCGCCGGCCAGAAGTTCCCGCGGGTTGGAGGAGTTCGCCGCGACCGCCGTCGCCCCGCCGCCCCAGGGTCCCGCCGCAATCCATCCTGGCGAAGGATCTGCGCCGGCGGACGCAGCCCGGCCATCGTCTTCCTTGACCGCATCGGCGACAACATCGTTAGCCGCCGTTCGGCCGCTGTCTCTGGAAACCGCCGGCCCGGAATCTCCGGAAACAGCTCCGCCCGGCGCGGCCTGCGCGCATAGTAGGAACGAGGCCGCCGCCAGCCAACTGAGCATCTTCATCTGTGGAATGGGAATCAACTACCAGCCTAGCAGCCTGTGGTAGAAACCCCGCAAGCCGCGTTTTGAAGGCAGTTTTGCCGCTTTCAATTCTCGCTTCCGCGGCTGAGTCTTGACCTCGCCCGGCCGCAGCCACTCCGCTGTCGGTGAATTGGGGCTACG
>JBEKHU010000666.1:0-2500 GCA_050012115.1 Bryobacteraceae bacterium
GAATCATGCTTTTTCTATCCTTTCAGTCAATTGAGATGAGTTTGAGGTTCGGCCGGACGCTTAAAGGCGGCGGCCTGCTCGCGGATCCGCTCCATCGTTTCGATGAAAGTCTCGAGTTCCGCGGGCTGAATTCGTTCGAAGAACTGATCGACCAGGGTCTTCACCATGGGCTCGAGACGGTCCAAGAGATCATTGCCTTGGGCTGTGGCGTAGCAGAGAACCTGCCGCCGGTCGTCCGGACAGCGCTTACGCAGGACAAGGCCTTTCTGCTCCATGCGGTCCAGCAGACGGGTCATGCCGGGAGTGCACTCGATCAGGCGGTCCGCGATGGCCAGGGTTGGAATCCCTTCCGGGCCGGCACCGCGGAGAATCCGCAACACGTTGTATTGCTGGTGCCTGAGATCGTGGCTGGCGAGATGCTGATCGAGCACGTGGGTCAACAGATCGGCCGTCTTCAACACGGAAAGAAACGCCTCCTGCAGGGGGGAGGCGAACGGCCGGGACTGTTTCAGTTCTGCCTGCAGCCGACTTTCACTTCTGCTCACGATTTCAGTTTACGCTACATCAGATAACACGTCAACTAAGTTCTAGACATTTAATGATTCGGCGTGTGTCAGGAAGAAATGAGCCCATCCTCGGGCCTGGCTGGTGGCCTGAGGACGGCTGCGGGCTTACTTGAAGGACGAACCTCTAAATAACAGTAAGTTCAGGAGTTATCCGTTTCGAGATGTTCTTTCGGCAGAGCGTGGAAGCCCTTCCTCCAGAGATCCCGGAGACGGTCGTAGGTTTCCGCGAAGCCGTCCCGCAGTTCGCGCGGAGCGATGTAACTGATGGCGTGCGCGGCATCGATCAGGTAGGGAGCTATGCGTGAGCGGGAAACAGCGTCGGGCACGGGTTTGAGGGGAAAAGCCGTCAGGATCAGGACCAGGATGATGCCGACGACGACGGCTTTCACGGAGCCGAAAGCGAGGCCGAGCAGACGGTCGAGCCAGCCCAGTCCGGTCCACTTGAAAAGCTTCTGCAGCAGCTTCCCGATGATCGCGCCCAGGACCTGGATGACGAGGAAGATGAACACAAAGCCCAACACATTCGCGACGGAGCGGGAGCTGACGTAGGGCAGCAGGTAGGAGGCCGCGAGGCCATAGGTCCAGGCGGCGATGAACAGGCCGGCGATGAGCGCCACGAAACCGACGACGGCGCGCGAGAAGCCCTGGGACAGGCCTTCGATCATGAAGACCACGACGAAGAAAAGAAAGACGTAATCGAGCCAGTTCACAAGTTGAGGCTCCTACCGGTGAGGCGCGAATAGGCCTCCAAGTACTTCTGCTGGGTCTTACGCACAATCTCGGCCGGAAGTTCCGGCGCCGGCGGGCGCTTGTCCCAGTCGAGGGTCTCGAGGTAGTCGCGGACGAACTGCTTGTCGAACGAGGGCTGCGCGCCCCCGGGGCGGTAACCCTCGGCGGGCCAGAAGCGGGACGAGTCCGGGGTCAGGACCTCGTCGGCGAGAATCAACTGGTCGCCGAGGAAGCCGAATTCAAATTTGGTGTCCGCCAGGAGAATGCCCCGGGTCAGCGCGTAGGCCGAGGCGGCGGAATAGACTGCCAGCGTCATGTCGCGGAGGCGTGCGGCAAGATCCGCGCCGACGATTTCGCAGGCGCGCTCGAAGCTGACGTTCTCGTCGTGGCCGGTCTGGGCTTTGGTCGCGGGCGTGAACAGCGGTTCGGGCAAGCGGCCGCCTTCCAGAAGTCCGGCCGGCAGCGGGATGCCGCAAACCGATTGGGTTTGCCGGTACTCCTTCCACCCCGAGCCGGCCAGATAGCCGCGGGCGACGCACTCGATTTCGACCATGCGGGCGCGCTTGACGAGCATGGAGCGGCCCTCGAGCTGGTCGCGGTACTTGCGAAGTTCCGCAGGGTACTCGCCGACCTCAGCCGAAAGCAGGTGGTTGGGCGTCAGGTCCCGCAGGAGCTCGAACCAAAAGAGCGAAACCTGCGTCAAGACGACGCCTTTGCCGGGGATCGGCGAACCGAGGATGCAGTCAAAGGCCGAGATCCGGTCGGTGGCGATCAGCAGGAGTTGGTCTTCTGCGACGGCGTAAACATCGCGGACCTTGCCCCGTGCGACCAACGGGAGGTCGGGGATGGAAGTCTGAAAGACCGTGTACATAGAGGGAGTGAACTTAGAGGCATACCACGCGGCGGTGCGCGTGACAAGGCCGCCGTGCCGGGCGAGGGGAGCTTCTGCCGAAACAAAATCTATTGCTCCTGTTTGATGCGGCTCCGTTGCGGCTGAGTTATACTGAAAAAGTTTCCGACGGGCGCCACACACACGTGTGGACAGGTGGCTGAGCGGTCAAAAGCAACGGGCTGTAAACCCGTCGCCCCTTGCGGGCTACTAAGGTTCGAATCCTTACCTGTCCACCATCATTCCCGTTGCCGTTTCCGCAGGTGGGGAGGAGGTTTTCGTCCGATTCCCGACTTGCGCTAGAGTAGTAACGAAA
>JBEKHU010000667.1:0-5597 GCA_050012115.1 Bryobacteraceae bacterium
CGGCCCCCCCCCACGGCCACGGAATGGACGCTTACTTCGCCACTTCGACTTTGATTGAGCGCAGCTTAGCAATCTCCTTCTTCGGCAGCGTGATCTTCAACACGCCGTCTGCGAAAGCCGCGACTACCTTCTCCGGGTCTACGCTGTCGGGCAGCGTGAAGGCGCGGCGGAACGAGCCGTAGCTGCGCTCCAGGCGGTGAAAACCTTCCTTGCGCTCCTCGTATTCGAACTTGCGCGCTCCGGTCAGGGTCAACGTGCCGTCTTCAATCTGCACGTCCACGTCTTCTTTCTTGACGCCGGGCAGGTCGGCGGCGATCACGAGTTCATTCTGGTTCTCGACGACGTCAACGGCCGGAATCCAGGGCCGCGAGCCCACCGGACCGGCCAGCACCTGCTGGAACATATCGTCAAAGGCGCGGACCACTGCCGGCATTTCCTCGTAGCTAGGAACTCCACGTCGATTGATCAGGCTCAACATCTCTTTGAAACCTCCTGTGGTTTGCTTCAACTTATTTCTACAATACACCAAACGTTTGATGATGTCAAATTATCTTAGTGTAATAGACTCAAATAAGCGATATTTTCATGCGAAGATCATGACGGAAGCCGCTGGTCCGCATTCAACGCCCAGGTTCTCCCTAGGACAAGTGTGCGTTAGGGCCGCAACGCCCCGCCTGCCATCCGCTTGACACCGGGCTTATACTCAAAGCAGTCGGTCGCACGTAAGACGCGTCGGCCACGCTCTTTGACAAGTGCGAACATTTAGAGAATTTGCATAGGATAATCCAATCATTCTAAAAAGCAAAGTCGACAGTTGGCTTTGTTCCTCATTTTTGTTTTTCAGACCCTCCGCAAGAGCGTCGCAAGTGCGTCGGCGTTGCATCCAGGTATATCTGACAATATCGTGCGGTATCCTCGTCTGATAGGATGTGCACCTTGTCCCCATCCCATCGCGAGATAGCCGCGGCGATCCCACCTCGCTGACAACCACAAGTCGCGGATTCGCAGGAGCCTGCCTCTCGTCCCTCTCCACTGCGTCGGCCGGCGCAGGGCGTCAGCTGGCGCAGGCCCTCTCTTTGGCCCTTGCGCGCCGGACAAATAAAGGGCCCCGGAACTCCTTGCGGAGCCCCGGGGCGGGTCTTACCTTGACTTGTGGTGAGCGGTTAGGCGGACTCGCCGCCTTCTTCAACCTCGCGGCCCTCGCGGAGCGCTTTGAGCCGCTCTTCACGGCGCTTGGCGCGTTCGGCTGCGCGTTTCACGAGTTCGCTACCGACGAGTTCGAGCAGCGCCTGTTCGGCGCCGTCGCCCACGCGCCGGCCGACGCGAACAATGCGGCTATAGCCGCCATTGCGCTGAGAGAAACGCGGCCCGAGCTTGTCGAACAGTTTCTTGACGGCGGCAGGGGTCATCAGGAAACCCGCGGCTTGACGGCGAGCGTGCAGGGTGTCCTGCTTGCCCAGGGTGATCATCTTTTCCAGCAGCGGCTTCGCCGCCTTCGCCTTAGGGACGGTGGTGATGATCCGCTCCTGCTCGACGACGCTTGTAACCAAGTTGCGCAGCAGGGCGCGGCGAGAACTCATGTCCCGCCGGAGCTTGAAACCTGCCTTCTTATGCCTCATGATCGATTCCTCTCTTGAACCGGGACCCAGAGCCCCAAAATCAGCCGCCTGCTTCAGGGTTTTCCAAGTCGCTGGACCCTGGAACGACGGGCTGTCCGCTCGGGCCGATAAGACGTCCCTGGGCGTCAATCTTCATGCCGAAGGAGAGGCCCAGTCCGGCCAAGATCTCCTTAATTTCATTGAGCGACTTGCGGCCGAAGTTCTTTGTCCGCAGCATTTCGGCCTCGCTCCTTTGCACCAGGTCTCCAATGCTCTGGATGTTGGCGTTTTTCAGGCAGTTGTAGGAGCGGACGCTGAGTTCGAGTTCCTCGACTGATCGGTTGAGCACTTCGTACATCTGCGTCGCCACGCGCTCGACCGGTTCTTCAGCCATCTCCGGCGTCTCTTCGAAGTTGATGAAGATGGACATGTGGTCCTTCAGAAGCTTCGAGGCCATGCCAACCGAGTCCTGAGGAGACACAGCGCCGTTCGTCCAGACTTCGAGAATCAACTTGTCATAGTCGGTCATTTGGCCCAAGCGCGCCGCCTCAACCGTGTATTTCACTTTGCGGACGGGCGAATGGACCGAATCGATGGGAATGTAGCCAAGCGGAAGATCGTCGTCGAAGTTGCGATCGCGGCTGACGTAACCGCGGCCTTGCTTCAGACGCATTTCAATGGCAAGACTGCCGCCGGCGGAAACGGTAGCGATGTGCAAGTTACGGTCCAGCACCTCCACATCGGGCCCGGATTCAATCATGCCGCTCGTCACTTCACAAGCCTGATCGACCCGCAAGTTGACGGTCTTCATCCCCTCATCCGACATTTTGAACGGAATCTGTTTCAGGTTGAGGATGATATCCGTGGCATCTTCCACCACACCAGGAATCGGACTGAACTCATGCTCCACTCCGTCGATGCGGACCGCAGTGATGGCCGCGCCTTCGATGGAGCTGAGCAAAATGCGTCGCAGAGCATTCCCGATAGTCGTCCCGAAACCGCGCTCGAACGGCTGCGCGGTAAACATGCCATACCGGTCGGTGAGAGTCTCGGTATTGGCTACCAGCCGCTTAGGTTTCTGGAATCCTTTGAACATCGCTCGCTCCTTTACTTCGAGTACAGCTCGACGATCAGTTGCTCATCCAGTTTGATCTGCACGAGGTCCGAACGTTTCGGGTTGGCGAGGATACGGGCTTTCAAGTTCTCGCGATCCACCGCAAATGTGCAGTCGCATCCAACGAACCTGCGACAGCGGCGTTCGTGCGGCTGTTCGTACGGACTTCGATCACATCGTTAGGACGCACGATGTACGAAGGGATGTTGACCTTTTTCCCGTTCACGGCGATGTGGCCATGGCGTACCAGTTGGCGC
Organism: Bryobacteraceae bacterium; assembly: GCA_050012115.1. Lineage (GTDB taxonomy): Bacteria > Acidobacteriota > Terriglobia > Bryobacterales > Bryobacteraceae > CAIVVT01. Next base: position 2,970 of record JBEKHU010000667.1, read on the forward strand.
GCCATTGCCCGGCTGGCGCCGAACCCGATTCGGTGGATGATGTTATCCAGGCGTCGCTCCAGCATTCCTAACAGGTTCTCGCCGGTGACGCCTTTTTGGCGCGTTGCCTTCTCGAACAGGTTCCGAAACTGAACCTCAGGCAGGCTGTAGTAGCGCTTCGCTTTCTGCTTCTCGCGCAACTGGAGACCATAGCCGACGATCTTCGGTTTGCGATCCTTGCCATGCTGCCCAGGGGGGAAATTCCGCTTCTCGATCGCGCACTTTTCGGTGAAGCAGCGCGGTCCTTTCAAAAAGAGCTTCATGCCCTCTCGCCGGCAAAGCCGGCAAACCGGGCCGATGTAACGTGCCAAACCAACCTCCTTCAATTTCGGCCGTCCATGAGGACGGCGGTGAGGTGCAGTTTACGACCAGAAACCGGCCTTCTTCCTGCTTGCCACAACCCGATCCGGTGTTTTCACCAGGCCGGGGCGCCGGAGCGGCCCGAGGGGGCTCCGGCCAAACTCCTGGATCAGACGCGACGACGCTTGGGTGGACGACAGCCATTGTGTGGAATCGGCGTGACGTCGCGGATGGTCCGCACCTCGATTCCAGCCGTGGCGAGCGCGCGAATCGCCGACTCGCGACCAGAACCCGGGCCCTCCACTCGAACATCCACCTGCCGCAGTCCTGCCGCTTCCTTCGCTTTGGTCGCCGCAGTGAGAGCCGCCTGCTGAGCGGCGAACGGGGTGCCCTTGCGAGATCCGCGGAAACCGAGCGAGCCGGAACTCGACCAACTCAAAACGTTGCCCAGCGGATCCGTGATCGTGATGATCGTGTTGTTGAACGTCGCTTGCACGTGGACGAGCCCAACGGGGATACTCTTCTTTTCCTTCTTCCTGAAGGTTTTCTTCTTGCTGCTCTTAGCCGGTGCCTTTGCCATGTCGATGTACCCTTTAGCCCTGGTTTACTTGCCGGCCTTCTTCTTATTGGCCACGGTTCCACGGCGCGGTCCTTTGCGAGTCCGCGAATTCGTGTGTGTCCGCTGGCCTCGCACCGGCAGCCCGCGGCGATGCCGGAGACCGCGGTAGGAGCCCATTTCGATGAGCCGTTTGATGTTCATCGAAAGCTCCTTACGAAGGTCCCCTTCCACTGCCCCCTCATCTTCCAAGATCTGACGGATCTTACTCACTTGTTCTTCGGTGAGGTCCGCGACCTTCGTGTCCGGATTGATTCCAGCGCGGAACAAGATCGACTTGGACCGCGTGCGGCCGATTCCGTAAATATACGTCAGACCGATCTCAGCCCTCTTGCGAGCCGGAAGATCCACACCTGCAATGCGCGCCATCGGATTACCTCTCCTACCCTTGCCGCTGCTTGTGCTTCGGGTTGGTGCAGATCACCCGCACCACGCCTTGGCGGTGGACGATCTTGCACTTGTCACAAATCTTTTTGACCGACGCCCTGACTTTCATCGAAAGGCCCTTCCTCGAAACTCGAATCTCTCAACTCTGCAACACTCGGACAACTCGGCCCCGACCGGGATCCTCGGCGGACAGTTCCACCAGGACAACATCCCTCGCCCGGAGCCGGACGAAGTTCTTGCCGACCGCTCTCGCCGGGTGGGCGATGACCTCAGCCCGGCTTCCCTCCACCTCCAACCGGTAGGTAAGACTCGGGAGAATCTCCACCACTACGGCGCGCACCGGCTCACGTTTTCCCGGCATCGCTCACAACCCGAACGTCATCCACAATTCTCATGGCCGGGTCAACACCCAGGGACCATCGTTGGTGACAGCCACGACGTGCTCGAAGTGCGCCGAATAGCTGCCGTCCCGCGTTACCGCCGTCCAACGGTCGGCCAGAACCTGCGTTTCCGCACGGCCGGCATTCACCATTGGCTCTATCGCCAGGACCATGCCCTCTTTCAGGCGCGGATTCTCATTGCGCCGGTCCACATAGTTCGGCACCTGCGGCTCTTCGTGGAGTGCCGTTCCGATTCCGTGTCCCACATACTCGCGTACGACTGAAAACCCATTCGCAGTGACGTGCCGCTCTACAGCCCCACAAACATCGAACAAGCGGTTGCCCGGCCTCATTTGTTCGATCGCCAACTCCAATGCCGCCCTAGTCACTTCGAGCAGCTTGTTCACCTGCCCATCGATCTCACCGACGGCCGTTGTCACCGCGGAATCGCCGTAGTAGCCATCCAATTGCACGCCAGTGTCAATCGAAACGATGTCTCCTTTCTTCAGGACGCGCTTTTGCGATGGCATGCCGTGCACCACTTCACAGTTGACCGAAGTGCATAAAACGTAAGGATATCTGCCCCCAGCCGCCGGCACATAGTAGCCTTTGAAGGCTGGCTTTGCACCTGCGTCGGAAATCATCTTATCCGCGGTGAGCTCGAGATCGAACGTCGTCACACCTTCCCGAACCTTCCCAGACAGCTCCTGAAGAATCCTCCAGACCAGCAGGCCCGCTTTTCGCATCTTCTCCAATTCGGCAGGGCTCTTGCGAACAATCATTCCAAAACCATGCAGCCACTCATCCGGCCGGAAAGCGGCTCCGAGGACAAGTCACTTCCATCCAATTCGCACACCGGACGGCCCGACGAGGCAAGACAATTCAACACTCGGCGGAGCGACCTTC
>JBEKHU010000668.1:0-2810 GCA_050012115.1 Bryobacteraceae bacterium
CTTTGATTGCCACAGATCCACCGTGAAGCATGGTGACAATCGCGCAAGTCCTTTAGAACTAAGTACTTACGCGACTGGCGCGGGCGCATTCGCGGCGCAATACGGCTAAGTCCTTTAGAAAACCGTAGTTACACGGAAACGCAAAAAACCGCTGTTTTCACGGTAAAAACACGGTGAAACACGGTGTTTTCACGGTAAAATCGCGATCCGCGCACGGTGGATCCACGGTGCAACCACGCCGTGCCGCGCGCGGAACACTGACGCCGCCACCTCATGCCTGACCGGCGGATCGGCCTCCAGGGCCGTGGTCCACCTCCACACCGCCAGGAAAACCTCTGCGTGCTCTTCGGCCCGCCGCGTCAGCGTCCTGAAATCGGTTCCTTCGCCGCCGCGGCGGACACAACCCGGTAGACCGCCTCCTGCCCCGGCGCCAGCCAGTGGCGGATCGTCAGCCCGTGCTCGTCGCGCTTGGGATTCTCGGAGGTTGCGGAATACGCCTTGCCTTCCACTTCCTGGCCCGACCAGTTCCAGGAGTAGACCTTCACGTCGTCGCCGGGGAACGTCAGGCCCACGTTGACGCTGTCGCTGACGCTGTTGTTCACGAGCATCACATAGCGCTGCCCCGCCAGGTCCACAAACTCGCCGACGAGCAGTGGATGGTCCGCCTTATCGGGCAGAATCCGCGAGACAATCCCGTCCGGCGTGAACACCTGCCCGCCGCCGAACGCCTGTGGATAGAAGCTCACGCGCGTCGACGCCAGGCGCGCGAACAGATCCCCGTAATGCCGGTGAAAGCTCGTCTGCACCAGCCGCAGGTGATCCCAGGTCGGATTGTGGTGCCAGTGCTCATCCACCGGCGCCCCGCGATAGTTCTCGTGCGGCTCGCGCATGTAATAGAAGAACCATAGGATGCCGTGAGCGCCGCTGGCCAGCGTCGTGTTGAACTGCCAGCGGATGTCGTCCAGGCTCGGAACGCGGTAGCGGAAGTGGCCGACCGACAGGATCGTATTCCAGAACGGCACGCCGTTGCGCACCGCCGCATCGCGGTACAGCCGCAGATTCTGGTAATACATCTGCTGGCCCTCGGTGCCCGGATTCATCTGCGCATAGCAGTCGTAGCTGATCAGATCGGCGTTGCTCCGCTTGACGTAGTCGTCGAGGTATTCAGCCCAGCTCGGCGCGCCGACCACCCGCTCCGCCCCCGGCCAGTACGGCAGCAGATTCGCGAACGGGTGCAGCCCCGGGGCGACTTCCTTCTGAATCCGGTAGCTCTCGAAGAACGCGGCCTTCAGCGCTTTATCCGGTTCGTCGCCTACATGGAAGCCGAACAGTGCCGGATGGCTCCCGAAGTCGCGCACGGCGGCGCGTATTCCATCAGCGTAGTCCGCCGCCGCGCCCTTTTCATCCCCCTTCGCGTAGCCCCGGCGATCGCACACAATCAGCTTCATCCTGTGCTTTTGCGACCAGTCCAGCAGGCGCACGATGTGGGCTTTTTGTGCCGCATCGGCGGGGTCGAATTCCGGACTCTGGGGCACGGTGAAGCCCACGTCCGCCCACTCCGCCACCGCCGCCTCATCCATGTATTTGCCATGCTCGGCGAGATTCGTGTAGCTCCAGAAGCTGATCGGGTAGCGGCCTAATCCGAAGGACTGGGTCTTCTGAATCATGGCCCGCAGATTGGCCGGGGTCTTGGCGGCCTCCTGGGAAAAGACGATCGCGGAGGACAACGCGACCGCCGCCAGCGGCAGAAATCGATTGACCATTGCAGCCATCTCCTGTCTGATCAGGCGTCCGGACGCTCTCGTTTCGGCGTCCAGCATATCACCCCGCTTCCGGCGTTTCGCTGCGAGCGGCCCCCACACAGCGCCTGTCAGCAGAGCGGTGAACGGTGAACGGGGACGTGTTGCCGTCTATACCGGATCTGCTCCTGCGGATTGGTGCTGAGACACTGATTGCAGGACGGTTGAGGGTTCACCCGCCGGTCACGCACCTGGAGGGCACGGCGAATCGAGCGTGAACGTGCAAAACGCACTGGACGCTCCGGAACAACTCTCTCATACTGAAACAGCATGCTGGTCAATCACTTAACGGCAGGTGCGCATGGAATCCATTTGCCGAAGACCAGATTCAGCGAGGAGAAACCCCCATTGGGACACATCAGGACGTCCCTTCCCCCGTTCACAAAGCTGCTGTTACTAGCAAACGCCGTGCTTTGGCTAACTTTTGCCATTAACTTCGTCGTCAAAAGCTACCTCTACCAGCCCCACCAGAAGCTCTTTGAAGAGCAGTCCCCACCTTACATCTTTTGGGGTCGTGCCTTTCCTTTCGATGAGTATATGAGCCCTTTTATGCGGGCAACACGACTCATCGAAGCGCCTAGTTTTTATGCAGCCAGTCCATTTTTTCGGTATTTCGATAGTCGCCACATTGTCGCCGATCATTTGTATGGAGGAATAGATGTGGGCGGTTATTACCTAATTCTTGTTTGCCTGCTTTCCTTTGCACAGTGGTATCTGATTGGACTGTTGCTCGACTGTCTCAGGAGACGTTTGAACACTAGGCGTGCCGCGGCGAACGGGTCACTCCCGAAAATCTGATTTTCATCCATTTCGGTGCGCCGCGCGAACGGCGGTGCGAACGGGTCAGCCTGACACGAGCAATTGGCTGTTCTGGCCAAGGTGGCAGACGGTACACTGAACCCCTCTCCTGAGACAAGCGCGAAAGTGACAGGTTGCCGTTCGCTGTAATTCCGTTGGCGCACGGGCGTTGGCATTGCAGAATGAGCTTGGCCGGCGAAGCGGAGGCGGGCT
>JBEKHU010000669.1:0-2805 GCA_050012115.1 Bryobacteraceae bacterium
CACTCGGCTTCAAGCGGGTGATGCCGATTTCGGCGGAGCACCGGCGCGGCATCCACGATCTGCTGGATGAGCTGACAAGCGAGTTCCCGGTGACCGAGTCGGAAGAGGATGAAGAGGCGGAGAAGGGCCCGCGGCCGGTGCGGGTGGCCATCATCGGCCGGCCGAATGTCGGCAAGTCCACGCTGCTCAACGCGATGGTCGGCGTCGAGCGGGCCATCGTGACGCCCATCGCCGGCACAACGCGCGACTCCGTGGACGAGGCCGTCGTGGTCGAGGGGCGCAAGTACGTGTTCATCGACACGGCGGGCATCCGCCGCAAAGGCAAGACGCACGAGATGGCGGAGAAGCTGAGCGTCGTCATGGCCAGGAAGAATATCGGCATGGCGCACGTCACGCTGCTGGTGCTGGACGGCACGGAAGGCCCGGTGTCGAGCGATGCCACGATCGGCGGCTACGCGCACGAGGAAGGGCGCGCGCTGATCGTTTGCGTGAACAAGTGGGACCTGGTGGAGGCGAGCAAGCAGAAGGAACACGAGCAGAACATCCGCGACCAGTTCAAATTCCTGGAATACGCCCCGATCGTGTTCCTGTCGGCGAAACAGAAACGGGGCGTCCGAGGTCTTTTCAAGAAGATCGCCCAGGCGTACGACAACTTCAACAAGCGGATTCCTACGGGCGAGCTGAACCGATTCGCGGAGACAATCGACCTGGGCTACCAGCGCAAGATCTACTACATCACGCAACCCAGCGTACGCCCGCCGACGTTCGTGCTGTTCATGGATACGTACGAGCCGCTGCACTTCTCGGCGGAGCGGATGATCGCGAACCGCATTCGCGAACGCTTCGATTTCGCCGGGACGCCGGTCATTATCAAGACGCGCGGGCGGCGCAAGTCGCAAAGAGAGAGCTAAAACCGGGGGACAGACGGCTCTGTCCACACGGCGCAGACACGGTAGAGGGTGAAGAGGGAGCGTCGTGCGCGCCTAGGACAGAGTCGTCAGTCCCCGCTTCTTGCGGGCGGAAGTCGCAAAGAGAAACTTAACGCGGAACGAGGAGATTGAGGCAGTCGAAGGGCGCGGCCGTGAGCTGTTGGGCGAGGGCCCGGTTCTTCAACAACGGAAGCGCGGCGCGGATGCGCGCCCGGTGTTCAAGAGAGAGTGCGGCACGGTACAGGTCAGCGCGTTCGCGGTAACGATACGTGACGTAAGCCGCCTCGCTGGAGGCCTGCATGAGGGCGTCCCAGAACGTCGCGTGCCGGAACAGGCGGCGGGCCAGGCCCGCGTCGCGCTCCAGGGGGATGGAAACGCCGGGGCCGGCAAAGACGGCCTGCGTGCAGCGCGCAGGGGCGAAGGCGCGGTCTGGATCCGGGTCCGGAAGGAACGCCAGCGCGGCGGCGAGTTCCGCGGTCGTCATTTCGACTGGCTGCCAACGGAAACGCGTCGCTCCGCCGACCAGATTGCCGCGCCGGAGGATCTCCGCAATGCGGGAGACATCCTTGCCGCAGACGGCGGCGATCTCCTCGAGCAGCTCACGGAATGGCAGGTCGCGGACCACCACCGGCGTGAGGGAGATTGCCCCGGCGGCCTCGGAGCTGAGTTTCACTCGCAGGATGCCGGGCGCGGGCATGAGATCAGTCTACCGTCAGGTCCATGTTGCGGCGGCATGCCATCCTGGACGAGGGGCCGGTTTTCGCCGATGACGAACAATGCCCGGCAACTGGAGTTCGAGCGGTGACGAAGGCAGGCGAGCTGCTGGGGGCGGAAATCAATGAGCGCGGGCCGATTAAGTTCTCGCGCTTCATGGAGATCGCGCTGTATCATCCGGACTGCGGCTACTACCGCCGCGGCGAGAAGATCTTCGGGCGCGAAGGGGATTTCTATACCGCGGCACAGATGCAGCCGGTCTTCGGACGCCTGCTGAGCCGTGCCTGCGAGCTGATGCGCGCGCCGGCGCAGGCCGACGGCCGTGTGCTGGTCGCCGATTGGGGCGCCGGACAATCCGACCTGCGCGAGGCGTTCAGCGGATTCGACTACCGGGCGGTGGACATCGACCGCGATGAGGCGCCGGAACGATTCGAAGGGATCGTGCTGGCCAACGAACTATTCGACGCGCTGCCGGTCGACGTGGCCGTGCGCAGCGAAGGAGTCTGGCGGGACCGGCTCGTTGCCTGCGCCGACGGCCGATTCGTGTGGGTGAACGGAGACGAACTTGCTTCGCAGTGGCGCGACTACGCTGTAAATGTCACCACGGAGGCGCGACTGGAAGGCGATCCGGTGTTGATCGAACTTCCCGTCGGGCTGGGACCGTGCGTCCAACAGATCGATCAGAGAATTACGCGCGGCTGGATTGTGGCGCTGGACTACGGGTACACGCGTCGCGAGCTGATCCGGTTCCCCCAAGGGTCGCTGATGGCGTACCGCCGGCATTGCGCTTTCGAGGATGTTCTGGAAGCGCCAGCGGAGCGCGATCTGACGGCGCACGTGCCGTTCGACGAGCTGCGCGAGCGGGCGAAAAGCGCCGGCTGGGAAGAATCGAGCTTCGAAACGATGGGGCAATTTCTGTTGCGGGCGGGCGAGGGCGATCAGTTCGCGAGCGCGCTGGAAGCTGCACAGGAAGGGGTCTCGGCGCGGTTGCGACTTCAATTGGCCGCGCTGCTGTTCGACCTGGGAGAAACGTTCCGAGCGCTGGTGTGGAGAAAAACCTGACGCAAAAAGTGAAGGGCCCCGGTTGCCCGGGGCCCTCACGTTGATCCAAACCTAACGCTCTCGCGAGCGTCGGATCTTACTTCTTCTTTGCAACCTTCTT
>JBEKHU010000670.1:0-2804 GCA_050012115.1 Bryobacteraceae bacterium
TGCCGGTGCCCATGACGACGCCGGCTTTGACAAGCCCCATGAGCGCCTCGCCTGCAATGAGGCCGGAGGCGCAGAGAACGCCGGCGTTCTCGATGCGCGCCTTCTGGGCGTCGTTGTAGCTCTTCCGGTCGCGGACGACGTCGCACAGCCAGCGGATGAGGCCGCCGACAAAGATGGCAAAAGTTGTTTCAAGCGGCAGATACATGCCGACGCTGAACAGCATGGGGCTCTTGACCTGGACCATGATCAGCGCGATGCCCATGCAGATGCCGACCAGCACCAGCGCCCAAGGCATGCCTCCGCCGACGATGCCCTGGGAGAGGCTGGCCATGAGGCCGGCCTGGGGCGCGGAGAGCTTGGCGTCGCCGAAGCCGATGCCGCCCTCCTTGATGTTGGCCTGGTGCAACCACAGCAGCGGGAAATAGAGCGCCGCGCTGGCCGCCAGCACGCCCAGGAAATCGCCCATCTGCATCAGCTTGGGCGTACCGCCGAGGAGGTGGCCGACCTTCAGGTCCTGCAACATCTCACCGGCCACGGCGCTGCTGACGCAAATGACCGCCGCCACGCCGAGCACGGCGAGCACGCCGGTGGTGCCTTTCACACCGATGGCGACCATGAGCAGCGCGGCGATGATCAGGGTGCACAGAGTCAGTCCCGAGATCGGGTTATTGGAGGAGCCGATGGTGCCCACGAGGTTGCCGCTGATGGCCGCGAAGAAGAATCCCAGAACGATCATCACGACGGCCGCGACGCCGGCGGCGAGGAAATCGCGGGTGAAGAGGAAGTAGAGCGCGATCATGGCCACGAAGACGAGGCCGAGGCCGAGGAACACGGTGCGCCCGTTCAGGTCGAGCTGGGTGCGATCGTGGGCCTGGGTCTGCGAACTGGCTTGCTTGAGGTCGCGGATGGCGCGGCCGATGCCGGTGGCGAGGCTGGCGCGCATCCTGAAGAGGGTATAGCTGGCGCCGACGAGCATGCCGCCCACGGCGATGGGCCGCACGATGTTTCTCCACACCTGCAACGTCAACACGGCCCAGTCGACGACACCGTTGGGCGACTTACTGGCGACATCCGGCCCGAGGAAGAAGACGATCAGCGGAACCAGCAAGCCCCAGGCCACGACACCGCCGGCGAAGTTCAACGCGCCGAGGCGCGGCCCGATGATGTAGCCAACACCGAGATAGGCGGGGCTGATGGCGGGCAGCGAGGCGGCGGTGGTTCCGCCCACGGGAATGAGCCGGTCGGCGCTGAGCTTCACCAAGCCCTTGCCGACGGAACCGATCTTGACGAAGAAATCGCGGCTGGCGGAGAACAGGTTGAATTCGCCGAGCAGATAGACGAGCCCGCCGACGCCCATCGACTGGAACAGCGTCTTGGCGGCGCTGCTGCCGAGCTGGCCGGCCTTGTGAATCTCGGAGGCCGCGGCCGATTCGGGGAAGGGCAGATCGGGGTCTTCGACCATGACACGCCGCAGCAGAGTGACGAACAGAATGCCCAGCACGCCGCCGACGAGCATCAGCGCGAACGACTGCCAGTAGGCGGTGGAGGAATCGAACTCGGGCCAGGCTTTGGTGATGACGAAGGCGGGGATGGTGAAGACCGCGCCGGCGGCCACCGACTCGCCGATGGAGCCGACGGTTCGGGCGATGTTCTCTTCGAGAATCGAGCCCTTCATCAGACGCAACACGGCCATGCCGATGACCGCCGCGGGGTAGGTTGCCGCGATCGTCATGCCGGCGCGGAGGCCGAGATAGGCGTTGGCCGCGCCGAGGACCACGGTCATCACGAGGCCCAGCAGGACCGCGCGGAGCGTGAACTCGCTCATCTTCATCGAGGGCGGCACGAACGGCTTGTATTCTTTCGTTACGCTAGCCATCGCAGCTTTGACTCCTTTAACGCGCCGGAGGCGGGGTGGAAACACCCAGCCGGCCAGAGACTGACAGAACATCATAACAGCGCGCGCGGGTGGTCCCGGCACGGGCGGGGAGGAATTTGTCAGGAATACCGGCTTGCCCCATTTCAGGATCCTCCGAGTGGGGCATTTCGCCCACTTCGGCGTATTTGTTTGGTGGCGATTCTTGATCTTTCAGGTAGTTTGAGGAGGCAGGGGTTTGGCCCCACACGTGCAGTGGAAGAGGCGGAGACCCCTTTCATGGCCTACGTCATCGTTGACACTTGTACCAAAGACGAACACTGTATCGAAGCCTGCCCGGTGAACTGCATTCATCCGACGAAAGATGAGCCGGACTTCGAGACCGCGAGCCAGCTCTACGTCCACCCGGAGGAATGCATCGATTGCGGCGCCTGTGTGCCAGTGTGCCCGACGAATTCGATCTTCCTGTTGGACGAACTCCCGGCCGAACAAGCCGGCTGCGCCCAGAAGAACGCCGCGTACTTCGGCTAGATTGAGCACCGCCGGCGACACCGCGGCGGCGCAGCGGCTACAGGACCTTCCAAACTCAAAAAGCCACCCCGGGAGCTTGAGCCGGGGGTGGCTTTTGTCTTTTACCGGGCTTTGTCGGTGCGCTCAGCCGAGCCGGGCTTTCACCTTTTCGCTCATCAACTTGCCGTCGACGCGGCGGCCGGCGAGCTGGGCCTTGGCGGCGTTCATGACCTGGCCCATCTGCTTGGCCGTCGTGGCGCCGGTCGCGGCGATGGCCGCTGAAATGGCGGCGTCGATCTCCTCTTCCGAGGCGGGGGCGGGCATGTAGCTTTCGATCAGGCGCAGCTCCATCTCTTCCTTTTCGGCCTGCGCCGGCCGCCCGCCCTGGCGATACATATCCGCGGCATCCCGGCGCTGCTTG
>JBEKHU010000671.1:0-2800 GCA_050012115.1 Bryobacteraceae bacterium
CGTCCGATGCGCGAGCTGTTCCAAACCGCGCAGAGGGTCGCCGCCTCCGACCTGCCGGTCCTCATCCTGGCGAGAGCGGCACCGGCAAGGACCTGCTGGCGCATGAGCTTCACACGAGAAGCGCTCGCGGCAGGCAACGGTTCGTGGCGCTGAATTGCGCCGCGCTACCGGAGAGCTTGGTGGAAAGCGAGCTGTTCGGCCACGAAAAAGGCGCCTTCACCAACGCTCTCGTCACGCGCCCCGGCAAGTTCGAACAGGCGGGGCGGGGCACGCTGTTTCTCGACGAGATCGGCGACATGGATTTGGGCACACAGGCCAAGATTCTCCGCGCCGTGGAGTCGGGCGCGATCGAGAGGCTGGGCGGCAACCAGCCGATCCCGGTGGACGTGCGTCTGATCAGCGCGACCAACAAGTCGCCCGAGGCGGCCATTCGGGATGGCCGCTTCCGCCAGGACCTGTACTTCCGCCTGGCGGCCGTCACTCTGTTGATCCCGCCACTACGCGACCGGCGCGAGGACATCCCGTCGCTGGTCACCCGCTTCTGGCAGGACGTTCAGAAGAAGTACGACCGGCCAGGCCCGGAGTTGGCGCCCGGCGCGATCCTGCGCCTGCAGGAAGAGCCCTGGCCCGGCAACGTGCGCCACCTGCGCAGCGCGGTGGAGCGGCTGTTCATCCTGGCGACGCGCGAGAAGGTGGACGCCGAGGCTGTCTCGGCCGTTCTCCAGCCGATGCGGCAACTGGAGTCGTCCCCCGCGGATACGATGTTCGCCGCGGCGGACTACCGCGGGGCGCGCCGCCGATTCGAAGCCGAGTACCTGGCGCGCAAGTTGCGCGAGAACTCGGGCAATATCTCCCGTACGGCGGAGGCCATCGGGTTGGCCCGGCAGCACCTGCAGGAAAAAATCAAGGAGTTGGGCATCGTCTCACCGTACTGAGGATGCCGAGCCGGGCATCGCCGATCGCGAGCCTGTTGCCGTTCGAGTTAGCGGCGGTGGGCTCGTGTTCCTGAATGGACACGTAGCCCAGCCGGAGTTCTGAGGGTTCACTGAGATCGTGATGTCCACCCGAGGGGTTCCACGCATTACGTTCATGTGTTGCTGCCAAAACTGAAAGCCAGCTAAGCGGCTGGCCCCAGTTGGCTCTTGCTCGAGCAGCCTAGTTCCCGGCAGCGCGGGTGGGCGTTGCTCCTGGATCACGGCGCATCCAGAATGCGCCATTGGTCGGTAAACGGCGTTTGCGGAAACCTGACACCGAATTCAAACTACCAGAATTGCCGCCCGTTCGTTGGCTTCGGCCAGCTTCCGGACCAGCCGGCTCACGAAGTCCACTCATCAAAGCTGAATGAGATCGGGCGGCGACGGGTCTTGGGGCCCGGCAGCTTCCGAAGTTGGATTTGCGTTCCGGTACGGAGCGTTTACGCAACCGGGTCGTTCTCGAGAATCTTGCGCTGCCCCGGCGACATGGGGATCGAAAGCTGCCTGCCACTGAATGGGGAGACCAGATACAGCGTTCCGCCCTTTTCTGAGAAAACCTCCAACCGGGTCACGGCGCCACCGCGGCGCTCGGCCGAAATCAGAAAGGCGCCCTGGGCGCGGAGCGAGGTGAAGGACATGTCCTCCCAACCCTTCGGGACGGCGGGGAAGATTTCGACGACCCCGGTGTGGCTCTGCAGGAGCATCTCCTGCACGCCCGAGGCGGCGGCGAAGTTGCCCTCGAGCGTGAAGGGCCGATAGGTGAACTTCGAATATCCTTTGCCGGATTGGTCACCGTTGCAATGGAAGCTGTTGCGCAGGGTGAAGGCTGTCGAGAAGATCTCGAGTGCCTTCTCCGCGGCCGCGGCGTCGCGCGCACGGGCCGCGAGGTTGCCAAGCCAGGAGAAACTGTAGCCGCACCACCAGTCGCTGCCCTTGGCGTGCAACTCGGCCAGCGAAGCGCGGATGGTGCGGCGCGCCGGCGCGCCGGCGCTCCAGTCTATGAGACCGAGGGGGTGAATCGCCATCAGGTGAGAGAAGTGGCGATGGGAGGCTGGCAAAGGGTAGTTCTTCGCGACTAGCAAACGCCCGTCTTCGCCATATTCGAACTCCGGCATCTCGGACAGCACCTTGCGCCAGCGGCCGGCATCGGCGGGTTGTTTCAATTCGTCGGCCAATTCGGCGGATGAGGCCAGCAGCCAACGGATCAGCGCAAGGTCGAAACTCGTGATGGTGTCGAACCAGGCGCTGGGCGTGTTGTCGTTGATCTCGGGTGAGGCGCTGAGCGGCAGGCTGCGCAACCCGCCGGTCCGCTTCAACGCGGTGACAGCCTCGATGAACACCGCGGCGTCACGCAGGTAGGGGTAGGCGCGCTCTTTGAGGAAGCGGCGGTCGGCGCTGTATTTCCAGTGCAGGTAAAAGTGCTGCGCCAGCCAGGCGGAGGTGGTGGCGGAATGCGTGTACTGGCGCCAGCCGCCGATCTGCTCACCGGCGAGGTCGGAGGTCATAGGGACGTTCAGCCCGGGCAGATCGAAGAAGCGTTTCGTCCAGGCGAAGCAGGCGGGACGGATCTTCCATAGCCAATCGAGGTAGCTGAGGCCTTCCTCGAGATGATTGCCCGAGTAGCAGGGCCAGTAGCTGAGCTGCGTGTTCAGGTCGTGGTGGTAGTCGCCTTTCCAGGGCGGCAGTTTGCCATTGTCGGCGGTCCAGACGGCCTGGAGGGTGATGGGCGGCGCGCCGCGGCGGCTTGCGGAACCGAACTTGTATTGCTCCAGATACCATTGGCGCTCGATGATCGCATTGGGGAGCCGGACGGCCGATTGGTGCCA
>JBEKHU010000672.1:0-2790 GCA_050012115.1 Bryobacteraceae bacterium
CTCATGAAAATACGCCCCATCGGACACAACGGCGACTTTGTTCAGTTCATCGGCCGTGGCCGGAGCCTCGGATTGCTGCGCGCGGCCATTGGCTATGCCGGCCACCGCGGCGGTTCCCAGAAGAAGATTTCGTCTCGTGACGTTGCACATGGTGCGAACAATTATATTGCAGGCGCAGGTCGGTGAGCCGCGCGCCCGCCAGAATCGCTGCCTTCCTTACGCCAGGATCGCCGTAGGCGCATCGGAGGGGTTGGGTGATGGTCCGGTACCCCCGAATCATCCTGGACCTTTCTGAGATGGCCAGAGAGTTGCATTGCCATTGAGAGACCACACGCGAGCCGTCGTCACGGCATCCCCGTAAGACCAAGCAATTGTGTGAGAATCCCCAAGGGGATAGGGGAGCTGAGAGGGTTACGGACGATGTGAAACCGCCCTAATACTATTCTGAAGACCGACAGCCGCCCGCCTCGAGTGCTCCGAGCGGGTCGGCCATGCTTATCGCGGGGAAAGTTGCACCACCCACACGTCTTCCGGCCCGATCGGCGCCGTGAGCCGGACGTGCCCCTCCCCTCCGAAAACCTGGACGGGCATCCCCGTGATGAGATCAACTCCACGGTAGGAGCGGCCTTTCAGCCGCAAGGCAATTGAGGGCTCCATGGGCTGCTTTGAGTGGTTGAAGACAAACAAAAGCACATTGGTCCCACTTTCAAGGTATCGGACCTCGGGCTCGGCCCCGGTGACGCGCACCGGCAAGTCAACGCCTGCCCACCGAAGCAGCGCGGAGTAGAACCGCACGGTGGCCTGATCGCGACGGCTTTCATACGCGGCACCCACATACGAGCCCAGCATCAAGGTCCGGCCTGTGCCGTAGGACGACAGCACCGCTGCGGGTTCACCGGTGGGAAAGGCAGCCACAACGCGGGCCTGCGGCGTCAAGGGCTCGAGTGTTTCCTCGAACCAGCGCGACTGCAGCGCATCCCCTGGCACCAGCCCGGGTATTTCGGTGCTGGTCCATTGCAGGACCGTACGCCCGGTCTCCGCAGTCTGAACCGCCGTCTCACGACACCCCATCAGTTCATGCAGGCCCATGCCGGGAATCGTGGGAGAAGAGGATCCCTTTTCGCTGCTCCATCCCAACCGCGCTTCGGCCACGAGAGTGCCGCCATTTTGCACATACGCCTTGAGTTGGACGGCGGAGGAGGATGGAATCATCAGCGGAAAGGGCAAGAGCACCAGCTTGTATTGCCGCAGCAGCTCTGGCGACAGATGGCGGATGTGGATGAAGTCCAGCGCAACGTTGGTCGGGAACAGCGCACGGTAAATGCCCATCATGGAATCGCGCTCGATGCCGGCGACCTCACCTTGCGGCCCCCCGTAGGCCGCCTCGCGTTGGCGTCCGCCGATGAAGTAGGACAGCGGGTTGTAAACGATCGCCACTTCCGCGCGCGGCGGCCGAGCGTCGATGAACAGCTGCTGGTGCTGATTCACAATGTGGGCGATCGCGCCCGCTACCCGGCTCCGCTCCGTCACGGTGCCATCGAGCTGGATCATGCCAAAGCCGCCCGATTCATAGCCCGTGCTCATCGGATACCAGGCGTAATAATTGATCGCCTTCGCCCCGCGTGACAACGCGCTCCATGTCCAAATGCGGAGGTCCTGCGGCGTCACGGTGGGTGACACGTTCATGGCGATGGTGCCGAAACCGGCCTGCATCTCGCCAATCCAGAATCCCCGTCCGCCATCGGCAAACCCAAACGATCGCGTGAAGTCGAGCAGCGCCCCGCGGAACTGGTAATCCCGGTCCACGAACGCGGAATGCTTCGGGTAAAACGACGTCCCGTAGTAATCCACCTGGGAGGTCATGGTCCAGTCGTCGGACTGCCCTTCCCACCACAGTGGCGAGCTGAATAGTCCGATTCCGGCCGCATGGGAAGTCGCCACCGCGTGCCGGTCCACCTGTTTGACCGCCGCGTAACGGTCCCGGAGATCCTCGCCGAGTTTGTCGGCGATGAATTGTTTCCAGTCGATGAAATCCGTATAAGAGAGGATCGTGCTCAGCCGGTTGGGCTCCACTTCTTCCCAATCCGAGAAACCGCGGTACCAGGCTTCGTTCAGTGCGTCGAGAGTGCCGTATTTCTTCCTCAACCAGGCACGGAATCGCGCCACGGAGTTCTTGCAGAAGCAGAATTCAGGATGATCGATGAAGGTTGGAGTTGCCCAATTGATGACGTGTGGTTCACTCCACAGATCCCAACCGAGGAAGGCTGGGCTTTCCCTGACCCGTTGCGCCAGCGCCGTGTAGAACTTCAGCTCTAATTCCCGCACGCCAAGGTGGTCGCGGCAGTAGCCGGGCGACGATTCCGGATAGATCGCATCTCCACTGGAAGAAACGAACAACGCATCCGGGTACTTCTTCCCGACCCAGGCGGGGGCGGAATCCATGTAGACCTGCACGATGACTTTCAGCCCCTGCTCTTCGGCCAGCTTCAGAATGACGTCAATCGTCTCGAACCGGTAGTGCCCCTCCTCCGGCTCTCCACTGGACCAGTCGATCCAGCAGCGCACCGAGTTGAAACCCAGTTGGCGAATCTGCGCCAGGTCCTTGCGCCAGACTGCGACCTTCGATAGCGGGTCCCGTTCCAGCATCGGCGCACGTGCCTTCCCACCGCCGTACCAGACCGACATGGGAAAAAAGACCTCCGCCTGCGCCTGTTGTGCCGATGCGCCAACGGAGGCGAGGAAGAAGAGCGTCAGGAGAGTGGTGTTGCAGAAAGGTGGCACGATCATTTG
>JBEKHU010000673.1:0-2788 GCA_050012115.1 Bryobacteraceae bacterium
GTCGCCGCGGCCCGCGAGGCTCTCGAACGCGGATTGTTTCACTGCATTGGCTGGGCTCGCGTGCTCTAATCTCAAGTTAGGAAACCAAGCTAACCAGCATGTTGTCCCAGACCAGTATTGTCAAGCGCGGAGTCTGATGCCCATGTTCGCACTTGCCCTGCTCCTCCTGGCGCCTCCGGAAGTCCGCTTACTGACTCCCCAACCCCATCAATACGACCTCGTGGAGCTCGAAATCTCCATCGGCCTGAACTCCGCGAATCCCTTCGATCCCAACCAGGCTGCGGTCGACTCGGTCATTACACTCCCCTCGGGCCGCGTCCTGCGCGTGCCTGGCTTCTGGTATCAGGACTTCCGCCGTTCGATTGCCAACCCCGAGGCCACCGGCGCCGACCGCGTCGAGCAACTCACCCCTGTGGGGCAGCCGGCGTGGCGCATTCGCTTTGCCAGCCCCGAGGCGGGCGCGCATCATGTTGTCGTCGAATGGAAGATCGCCGGTCAGTCCGGCCGCAGCGAAATCGTCGAGGTCCGCATCCAGGCCGGACCCCGCCCTGGCTTCATACGCCGAAGTCCTCGCAATGCGATGTATCTCGAACACGATTCAGGCCGCCCGTTCTTCCCTATTGGCGAGAACCTCTGCATGTACGAGAAGCACGAGGGAACCTACTACTTCGACCGCCTGCTCGAGAAGATGGCGTCCAATGATGCCAACTACGTTCGCCTGTGGCAGGAGTACTACGTCCCGCAGGACCTCTCCATCGTCGCCGCGCCCGGAGCATCCAGCTTTTCCGGCTTTCCTCTCGAAACCCAGGCCACCGGCCTCGGCCGCTACGACCTCGCCTCCGCCTGGCGTCTCGATCACGTCACCGCCGAATGCGAACGCCGCGACATCTACTACCAAATCACGTTCGAAATGACAGTCTGGTGGCAGACCCGCCTGAAGCACCGCTGGCCGCGCAACCCTTACAACGCCGCCAACGGCGGCCCCTGCGGGAGCCCGCAGGAGTATTTCACAAATGAACGCGCCCGCGAATTAGTCCGCCGGCGCCTGCGCTACAGCGTCGCCCGCTGGGGCTGGTCCATGCACCTGGCAGCGTGGGAGCTATGGAACGAGGTCGACAACAACGAGGGCTTTGACCCGGCCGCCAATGAAGCCTGGCACCGCGAGATGGCCGCCTACCTGAAGGCGGTGGATCCATGGCGTCACCTGATCACGACCAGCTGGCGCGACGGCCGCATGTTCGCGCTGCCCGACATCGACATCGTGCAGGCCCACTCCTACTGGGACGCCGAATACGACGCGGCTCAGTACTCCATCCAGGACACCGACCATCTCATGCGCCCATACGGTAAGCCCTTCTTCTTTGGAGAACAGGGGGTTGAGGATCCCGCGGCCGCTGTCGCCGCCGACCCCGACGGCCGCCACTTCCACGACGCGCTATGGGAAACCGCCGTCAGCGGGGCCGCCGGCACGGGCCTCTATTGGTGGTGGCACAACTACGTCGACCCGCTCAACCTATATCGCCACTACAAGCCGCTCGCCGCCTTTTTGAAAGACGAGGATCTGCCCGCCCGAATCTGGTCGCCCGCTGGTCTGTCACGCCCAAACCTCCCGGTGAGCCTCACGCTCTACGGTCTTGTCGCCAGGGACCGCGCTTTGCTCTGGATCCACGACCCGCTCGCTTTCAGAATCGTCGACGGCAAGCCCGAACGGGGTCCCGCCCAAACATCCGCCAGTCTGAACGTCACGGGTCTGGCCGACGGCGAATACGTGGTGCAGTGGTGGGATACCCTGCGCGGAGAGATAGTGCGGCGGGACGCCGGGCGCGTCAGCCACTCAAACCATTTCGGATACGGCCTGGAACTCAAACCGCCGGCGTTCTGGGGCGATATCGCCGCTCGGGTGACCCGAAAGGTGTCGCAGTGAAGTCCCGCTTGCGCCGTTGGGACTATGATGATGTGTTGTCGTCGCGCGGCTTGAGGCCGGAAGGAGAAGCAGAATGGGCGAGACCATCCAGGACAAACTGAATCCTGAGGAGCAGGGAAGACTGCCCGGTTTCCACGTCGAGGCTGGGTCGATCCCGGAAGCCTATTACGGGGCGCTCAAGGCGGTTCATTTTGGCGGCCACATCCTGCGCACCCAGTATGACCGCCGGGATTCCGACGGCAACTTCATCGACCCGCCGGGCAAGGACGCAAGAGTCACCATCCGGATCCGCGATCCGTTCGCCCAGCCGCGCTATCCGGTGCTCAGCTACTGTGAGCGGGGCAAGTACATCGCCGAGTTCCTGGGAGCCAAAGACCATCTGGTGGTGCCCTACCGGGAACTGCTGCGAAGGGTTCGCGAAGGGGAGGAGTTCGAAGCTACCGAGTGGCCGTACTGCTATCATCAGCGGCTCACTGCATACCCGCGGTCTGATGGAACCACCATGGACCAGCTTGAGCTGATCCTCGACAAATTGGCCCGGGACCCCATCACACGCCGCGCCGTGGCAACCACGCGAGTACCCGAAATCGACCTTTTCATGGTTTCCGACATGCCCTGCCTGGGTGAAGTTCAGCTCCGGTCCATCCAGGATGAACAGGGACGACTAGTGCTGAACATGCATGCCATGTGGCGCAGCCGGGACCTCTTCAAGGCGTGGGGCGACAATCTGATCGGGATCACCAACCTCCAGGCGCGGCTCGCCGCGCGTCTGGCGGAGAAGACGGGCCGCGAGGTGCTCGTCGGACCCTACAGTGAGTCGAACGGTTCGCTGCACATCTACGGGCAGGACTATAAGTCCAAAGG
>JBEKHU010000674.1:0-2787 GCA_050012115.1 Bryobacteraceae bacterium
CGATGTGCGGCACCTCCTGGCTGCTGCGCAGCAGGCGGTAGAACCTCCCGCTGATCTGTTCCCAATGGTCCTCAATGCGATGCACCAGCTTGGCCGAAATCATGGCCTTCGACCTCCCGCTGGTATGGGCATACGCCCTTAGCGCGTCGATGTCAATAGGGATGACGGGCCGGTCGGGCGCGGCTGGCCGGCGGCCTACTGCTCGTCGGCGGTTGGGCGGACCTGCCTGGACTCGCGCGCGGCTTTGCGCGCTGCCCGTGCGGCCTCGCGGGTGGCATTCTCGGTCTCACGCGCCGCCTGGCGATGAGCGTCGGCCACGGCCTGGCGGGCCTCGCGGGCCGCCTCTATGGCAGCTCTTTGCGACTCCCGTTGCGCCTCGCGCACGGTTTTCCTGGAATCCTCGGTGGCGTTTTGCGCCTCCCGCTGCGCCTCCTGCATGGCCCGGCGGGATTCCTCGGCGGCCTCCCGGACCGCCTGGCGGGCTTCGTTCACGGCCTGACGGGCCTCCTCGCGCGCCTCCTCGGCGGCGCGACGGGCCTCGGCCCGGTCGGAGTCGGACACGTACCAGACACAGCCGGCAGGCGCCAGCACGGCCACTAGAAGTAACACCAGGAACACTCGCGTCTTCATCGTCGACCTCGCTCTTTCCTGTTATACGTTCCGGACCCGGAAAATGTTTGGTCCAAAGAGCGCTAAAATGAATCCAGGAGGCCGAATGGCCCGAGGTTGGGAAAGCAAGGACGTGGAATCTCAGCAGTCTCTTCGAAGTCCCGGTCCTGGAAAGCGCCTCCCGCGGGGTCCCTCTTCCACCGACCGGGAACGAGCGAATCGTCGCGAGCTGCTGCTTATGGACCGCGCGCGGCTGACCAATGAGTTGAATACCGCGCGCAACGAGCGCTTCCGCCTGCAACTCAGCGCGGAGCTCAGTTTCGTTGACCGCCAGCTTGCCAAATTGAACACGGAAGTCTGATTCGGCTCCAGGATGAGCCGGGCGAGGTCCGCCCCGCGGGTCTGCGCATTCCAGGCTGCGTCAGCGCTGCGGCACGCGGACGACGATGCTGTCGTTGACCCGGGCGATCAGCGCCGAGAAGGACTCCTTGCCGATGCCGTTCAGCGGCTGCAGCCGCGCGTTTAGCGGCTTCACGGTGAGGCGAAGTTCCGTGCCGGGGTCGCGCGGGACATCGAACGACGCCACCACATCCGGGCGGCCGTCGCCGTCGATGTCGATTTCCTCCGAGACGTGCGGCGGCAGAGCCGTAGCGGGCTTCCAGACGAGTTGCACGAAGCCCCCCGACTCCGACAATAAAGCGCGTTTCGGGACCGGCTTGTAGACGACAATCTGGTAGCCGGTGCGCTCCAACACGCGCGCCGGCTCGCCGCCGGTGTATAGCGGGTCGATGCGCAGCTTGGTGGAAGCGGCGGCGCGGTTGAAGGCGCCGAACCAGACCAGCGGCCCGACGACCGCTACGGCGACGGTCAGAACGGCGGCGGCAATTCCCAGGATCGAAGTCAGGCGTTTCATGTGCTTGGTCTCCGTTTGCGCCTCTCAGACGAACAGCCCGAACAGCTTGTGCAGCGAGTTGGCGATGATGCTTCCGCCGAACATCGAGGCGAACACCCAGGCTGCGTACAGGCTCAGCAGCCGCGCGCGCTCGGGCGATGCGCCGGCCGGCGTGCCTTTGATGTGCCAGACTGCGGCGTGCTTGCGGCAGACGTCCACGCAGGCGCCGCAGCGCATGCAACTGGATAGGGTTTTGCCCTGGTTGATCGACTCCTTGTCCAGCGCCAGCGTCGGGCAGTTGTTCTGGCACAGGACACAGTCGGCGCATTTCTCCTTCAGGATCCGCACGTCGAAAACGCTGGTCCGGTTGAAGATTGATTGGAACGCGCCGAAGGGGCAGAAGAAGGCGCACTGGGTGCGCCGTTTCGTGAGAATCGGAAGCACCACCACCAGCCCCAGAAAAAGCGCCACGAAGATGCCGAACTGGATGGCGGTTTGGACGGAACGGACCGCCGGGAATTCGGTCACCGCTTTGAACGGGCACAGCCACATGCAGTAGATCGGCTCGTAGGTGGCCGCGGAGAGCAGCACGATGGCCGCCAGAATCGCCCAGGGCGCCAGGCGCCATTTGGGGTTGATCCTGCGGATAAGGGGTTTCTTCCGGAAGGTGGAGAAACCCTCGTCCAGGCCGCCGAAAAAGCAACCGTAGCTGCACCAGGCCTTGCCGAGCACGACCGTGGCCAGGATCCACAGCGCCACCATCGCGGCGATGGAATGGGGGTTGCTGGGCCTCGGCAGGATCGAACCCGGGAAGATGATGGTCTTCGTCAGGGCGGCGGGGATGATGGTCATGGGGATGACCATGAAGCAGAACGGTGTGTCGCCGGAGATCATGCGCTCGATGGGAATGCTCATCGACGAGCGGATCGCGACCAGGTCCCAGATGAAGCCAATGGGGAACAGGAAACCCAGGGCGACAAAGAAGACGCGCCGCCAGCGGTGGGTTTGCATGGTCTTTACCATCAGGTAGAAGAGGACGTTCATGAACGTCCAGGAGACCAGAGCCGAGAGACGGGACGCCAGGCCCGGCTGACGGAAGACCGGCGTGAACAGCAGCAGCGAGAAGAGGGCCATCGGCAGAGACAGCAGCAAGGAGCGGCCGACTCCGCGGCGTGGCGCGGGGGCGGCCGCGGCGGAGGCGGTGCAAAGGGTTGCGTCAGCCATGATTGAGACTCCGGGTAAGATCCCAACTGAACAAGCTCACAATGCCGAGATAGGCGTAATAC
>JBEKHU010000675.1:0-2783 GCA_050012115.1 Bryobacteraceae bacterium
GCTTCCCCTCCTAACGTTCCCCGTGGCGGGCTCACCCCGCCACGTAAACGTTATACAAACAAACAATATGACCTCCGATACGACTCGCTCGGAGGCCGCGATGAGCCCTGAACTGAACTAAAATGGATTTTATGGAGCCACCCGCCGGGATTGAACCGGCGACCTGCTGATTACGAATCAGCCGCTCTACCAGCTGAGCTAGGGTGGCCCGGACGGGCGACCGGCGCGCGAGCGCCTCTCTTCAATATGCCACACCAGGCCCGGGTCCGGCCAGCCACCTGCCATAGGCCGGCTCAAGCCGGCGATTCCCCTCTTTCCAGCGTGCTCCCGCGGCGCGCCCAATCGCGGCAAAGCGTGGGACCATGGTCGATGCAATGGCTCTGATCCGCATTGCTTCCTTGGATGAACTGGCGCCGGGCGCCCTGCTGGAGCGGCAGGCCGCGGGCCGGACGTTCGCGCTGTGCAACCACGCCGGGAGCCTGCACGCCTTCCACGGGCTGTGTCCGCACCACGGCGGGCCGCTGGGGCAGGGCAATCTCGTGGACGGCCGCATTGTCTGTCCGTGGCACGCCTGGGAATTCAGCGTCGAGGATGGCGCCCTGGACTACAACCCCGAGATCCACTTGCGGCGCTACCGCGTGCAGGTCGAGGGCGACGACGTTTTGGTGGAGATCCCCTAAAATGCCCGAGTTGCCAGAGGTCGAAACCGTGCTGCGGACGATCGCGCGGCGGGTCACCGGACGCGTCATCCGCGAGGCCCGCTATCTCTCTCCGCTGGCGGCAGGCGGAGCACCGGACGCCATGGCCGCGGCGCTCACCGGGCGCCGGATTCTGGAGGTGCGGCGTAAGGGCAAGTACCTGTTTTTCCCTCTCGATACGGGCTGGATGTGGATCCATCTGCGGATGACCGGCAGACTGCTGATCGACGCTCCGCGCACGCCCTGGACCCGGGCCGTACTCGAATTCGACGATGGACACGCGCTGGTGTTCGAGGACCCGCGGCAGTTCGGCCGGCTGCTGTGGAGCAGCGGGCTCCCGGCGGACGTCAGTCGCCTCGGCCCGGACGCCCTGGACCTGGACGCGGCGGAGTTCGCCGCGCGCCTGCGCGGGCGCCGGGGCCGCGTGAAGCCGCTGCTGCTGAACCAGCGGATCCTGAGCGGTCTCGGCAACATATACGTAGATGAGGCTTTACACCGCGCCCGCATCCACCCGCTGACCCCGGCGGCACGGCTCGGTCCAGCGCGGCTGGCGCGGCTGCACCGGGCCGTGGCCGAGGTTCTCGCCGGAGCGCTTGCCGCCGGCGGCTCCTCCATTTCGGACTACGTGGATGCCGACGGCCGGCGCGGCTGGTTCCAGTTCGCGCACCGCGTCTACGGGCGCGAGGGCGAGCCCTGTCCAGGTTGCGGGACGAAAATCCGCCGCATTGTCGTTGGACAAAGGGGGACGCATTACTGCCCGCGCTGCCAGCGGATTTGAACCCGCGCGCCGGCGATGCGTTGCACGAGTCTACCGTGAAAATCACGGTTTTCACCGTGTTTTGACCGTGAAAACAGCGGTTTTTTACGATTCCGCGTAATCAGGGTGATCTAAAGGACTTAGCCGTATTTCGCGGAAAACGCGCGCACGCCAGGCGCGCAAGTGCCAAGTTTTAAAGGACTTACACGATTGTTACGGTGCTTCACGGTGGATCTGTGGCAAACAAAGGACTTAGGCTAATTTCATACGCATTTTAGCGCACATTAACATGCGTCACCGTGCGTCACGGTGGATCTGTTGCAATGATTGAAGTTATGAACATTAAGAGGCCACATTAACACGCTGCACCGTGCGTCACGGTGGATCTGTTGCAAACAAAGGGGTTAGAAACATTAACACGCGGGTTTTTGCATTTTCACCGTGCTTCACCGTGTATCTACGTTGATCTAAAGGACTTAGTGACAATTCACCGTGTTTCGGCGTGCACGCTGAAATCGCGGTGTTTGCACGGTGATTTCGCGGCGCTCGGCGGGCGGAGGGCTGTCGAGATTTGGCGAATGCGGGAGCGATTCGCCAAGTCCGGGCTACCGTGAAGCCGACACAAATCCTGACCAGAAGGAGCCAGCTGGAAAGCCGGCTCGCAGGCTGGAAAGCCTGCCCCACAAGAGGTGCTTTTGCGGTGTTTCACCGGCCGGCGGCAGGGCCGGAAGAGGGGATCGGGGGAGCGCCCGAGGCGCCAATCCGGGCTGGTTGGGGCCAGACGTCGAGCTGCCGCTGTCCTCTTCTATGGGAGCGTCATCAGGAGCGACTTCAATGCCGACGTCATCGCCTGCTCGTAGTTCTTCAGGTCACGCACGTGGTAGATGAAGCGCTTCGTGGCGCCCGGGTCGGCGCTCCATTCGGTGACACCTTCGGGCGAGCAGGTGACGCGAATCGGATCGAACGTGAAGACCGGATCGGCATTGCCGTTGCGCGGGACAATCTGGCCGCTGCGCGACACAGTCAATCCCGCGGCATGCAGGAAGCCGCCGGTGCACCACATGTTGCGTGACAGGGGGCTCTGTCTGGCGAGTGTCGCGTCGTCTTTAGGTCCGTCGAGCGAGCGCAGCCAGTCCCACTGCGAACCGGTCAAAGGCGGCGTGCCGTTCGCGGCATCACCGTGGCGGTACATCATCAGGAAGTAGTTCTGAAGACGCGGGGAGAGCGCCGGCAAGACAGCGTCGTGGCGGAATCTGTAGAAAGTGCCCCACTCGCGCACGCCGGCTTCGCGCGCAAAGTCCTCGAAGCAGGGCATCCAGTAAACGGGG
>JBEKHU010000676.1:0-2781 GCA_050012115.1 Bryobacteraceae bacterium
GGCCATGGTGGAGGACGGACGCGTCCTGGGCTGGGTCAGCCTGCGCCGCCTGAAGGTTGAACTGATCCGTTTGGGGCTGCTGCCGTCCGCCGCCTGAAGGGATTGCGTATCAGTGCTTTGACGCTTGAGGGGATTCGGCAGACGCCTTGCCTGGGGTGCCTGTCTTCGCTCCGCCAGCACCTGGGCGCGGCACAACGGCCGGGACCGGCGCCGGCTGCGTGAGGTATTGCACGATGACTGAGACGCGCCGGTTGGCCGGGTCGTTGGGATCCGCCTTGTTGCGCAGCTGGCGGTCGGCGAATCCCCGAACCTGCGCGATCCTGTCCATGGGTATGCCGCAGGCCTGGAAGACGCGCCGCGCCATGTTGGCCCGGTCCGTCGCCAGCTCCCAGTTGGTATAACCCGTATCGGAGGCGTACGGCTTGGCGTCGGTGTGCCCTTCAATCAGCAGTTTGTTGGGCAGCGACTTGAGCTGGCCGGCCAGCGTGCGCAGAATCTCGTCGCCGCGCGGAGACAGTTTCGTACTGCCGCTATCGAAGAACAGCCCCTTTTCCGTCTCCAGCAGCTCAATGCGCAGGCCCTCTTCCGTGACGGTGATCGTAACGTTGTCCTTGAGCAGGTCGAACTTCGGCATTTGACGCATCACCTGCTCGATCCGGTCCTTCAGCCTGGCCATGTCGTCGGGCTTCACCATCAGCCCTTCGCCCTTTCCGCTGAGCATGGTGCCGGGCAGTTTGCCGGTTCCCATCGGGTCCTGGAAGTAGGCCTGCACGGCCTGTTTGACCTTTTCGCTGGAACTCACCAGCCAGAGCACAATGAAAAGCGCCATCAACGCTGTGACGAAATCCGCGTAGGCCACCTTCCAAGCGCCTCCATGATGTCCGCCGTGGCCCCGCTTGCGCCGGATCACGATGATGGGAGCTGCCTGCTGGCCGTCCATGGTGGGTTTCCCTGCGGCGCTAAGCCGCCGCCGCCGGCGCCGCCGGCGCGGCTTCACTCCGTCCGCCGCGAATCATCGCTTCGGTCTCCTGGAAGGAAGGACGGACCGAGGTCGGAATCGAACGCCGCGCGAATTCGACGGACAACTGCGGGGCCATGCCCTTGATGAAGGCCAGCGTGGCCATGCGCAGGAATTGCAGGTATTTGCCTTCGGCCTCGGTGTTCTTGGCCATGCTCGATGCCAGCGGCCCGACTACGCCGTAGCACAGCAGGATGCCCAGAAATGTCCCCACCAGCGCCGAGGCGACCTTGTGGCCGATCTCTTCCGGCGGGCCGCCGATGGCGCCCATCGTGATGCAGACGCCGAGCACGGCGGCGACGATGCCCAGGCCCGGCAGCGCATCGGCGACCGTGCTCAGCGCCGCCACCGGGACCGAGTGCTCCTCGTGCTGGACATCGAGGTCGACTTCCATCAACTGGTCGAGCTCAAACGGGCCTACGCCGGCCGAGATCGCCATACGCACCGTATCGCAGAAGAACGCCAGAGCGCGGTGATCCGCCAGAAACCGGGGGTACTTTGAAAAAACGGCGCTCTTGGCCGGCTCATCGACGTCGGCCTCCAACCGCGCCATGCCGTTCTTCCGAGCGAACACGAAGACGGCATTCAACATCTTCAGTTGTTCGAGGTAGAACTTCTTGTCAAACCGGCTGGGCTTCAGGTTGGCCACCAGGCCCTTCAGAACTGAAATCACCACCGGCAGCGGGTTGGCGATCAGCAATGTGCCCGCGGACGCGCCGCCGATGATCAGCAACTCGGCCGGCTACAGGAGCACCATCAGGTTGCCGTGTTCCAGCAGGTAACCGCCGACGATTGAGCCGAAGACGACAACGATTCCGATAATCGCGAACATGATTCACCCGATCGCGACGGGGTGATCCCCACGCGCCTAACTGTCTGTATCGTCAAACCCGGGACCTTTCTTGAACCTTCATCTCGGGAGCGGGCAGATCAGCGGCCAGGCTGTTTCCTCCGATCCGGCCGGGCGCTGAAGGCGCCGCCGCGGAACGGACGCGGATGCGAGCGCAACGCGATGCAATATGGCCGGCCCGCGACTGCCGCGGAGTGCGGCTGGGCAGGGCAGGCTACACTGGGTGCTTGAGGATGCCCAGGCCGTTAGAGCGAGATGCCAGGCGCGCCGCCCGTGCCGTGGACCCAGTGGCGGCGCGGGTCCGCGCGCTGGTGAAAGAGCCGTCCGCTCAGGCCGCCGCGCGGTCGTTTGCCGCCGAGAGGCGCTGGATCGACGACCTGCAACTCCAGATCTGCCGGATCCCGGCGCCGACATTCTTCGAGCAGCGGCGGGCCGAATGGGTCTGCTCGACACTCGTTTCGATCGGCTGGGAGGCGCGAATCGACCGCGCCGGCAACGTGATCGCCCAGCTTCCCGATGCGCCCCCGGCGGCCCGCCTGGTCGCCCTCAGCGCCCACCTGGACACGGTTCTGGCCCCGCAAACGGCGGAAGATATTCGCGCCGACGGGCGCGGGCGGCTGACCGGCCCGGGCGTATCCGACAACGGAGCCGGGCTGGCCGCTTTGTTCGTCATGGCCCGTGTATTCAGCCGGTTCCGGCCGTTCGGCGACGCTGGTCTGGGCCTGCTGCTGGTGGCCAGCGTCGGGGAGGAGGGCGAAGGCAACCTGAGCGGGATGCGCTACCTGTGCCAGCAGTCCCAACTGGCGTCGCGGATCAAATCCTTTCTGGTCCTGGACGGCCCTTCCACGGAGCACTACACGGCCGAGGCGCTGGCCTGCCGCCGCTTCGAGATTGTGGTTGCCGGCCCCGGCGG
>JBEKHU010000677.1:0-2780 GCA_050012115.1 Bryobacteraceae bacterium
TACGGCGTTTACCACTCCAACTACGACACCTACGCGCACTACGTGCGGTTTGAAGATCCGGACTTCCAATACTCGCTGGCCACCGTCCAACTGGGCGGGCGCATGATGCTGCGGCTGGCCAACGCCGAGGTGCTGCCGTTCCGTTTCGAGAACCTCGCCAAGACCGTCGCGGGTTATGCGAAGGAGGTCGCCAAACTGGCCGATGATATGCGCCAGCAGACCGAGTTTAAGAACCAGCAGATCCGCGATGGCGGGCTGAAGATTGCCGCCGATGCCCGCCGCACCTACGTCGTGCCCGCGCCGCGGGAGCCCGTGCCGTTCCTCAACTTCGCCCCGCTCGGGAACGCCGTGGCGCGCCTGCAGACGAGCGTCGATGCCTGGTCGAAGGCTGATCCGACGAAGCTCGATGCCACGCGGGCCGCCGCCCTGGACGCGATTCTGATGCACGCCGAACTGGCCCTGCTGAACAACGACGGCCTGCCCAAGCGCCCCTGGTACCGCCACATGCTGTACGCGCCGGGCTTCTACACCGGCTACGACGTGAAGACCCTGCCCGGCATCCGCGAAGCCATCGAGCAGCGCGACTGGCGCGATGTCGACACCCAGATCGCCCATGTCGCCGCCGCACTCAACGCGCTGTCATCGGAAATCGACCGCGCCACGGCCGCCGCGCAGTAGGTCGAGTCGGAGTCGCGCGGCAGCGCGAAAATAAAAATCTGAAGGAGCAAAGCCAATTATCGACTTTGCTTTTTAAAATGAATGACTTAAATGGCTATCTTTCGGCCATTTATTCGCCAAATGTTCGTTTTGTCAAAGAGCTCTGGTGGCGAGTTGGCCGAATGACTCACCACCCTGAGGATAGACCCGGTGTCAAGGGCCAGGCTCTGGCATCGGGACTGGGATTTGAGTGTACTGTCCCCGGATTAAAGACTATCTTTAGGCCAGTTTTTCGCTAAATATTCGTTTTGTCAAAGAGCGGTGGCGGCAAGCCGGCTTGGCGACGTACCACCCCCAGCATAGACCCGGTGTCAAGCGGGAGACTTGTCCAATGCAGAATGAGCCTGAAAAGGGGGATTGTTTCATTAAGGGGAGGAGCCTGAAGGGGGCGAGGGGAAAGGAAAGGGGACGTCCCCTTTCCCCAGGACGTCCCCTTTCCCCTTCCCGTCTATTTCTTATTCTTAGCGGCAGTGGCCGGAATCTTGTACATCAGCATCTCTGCGTTTATCTTCTTCTGGTACTCCATTCGCATCAGGTTCACGCAGGTTGACGCTTGCACGTTCGCGGGCTGTTTCGAGAGCAGCCGCCGTGCCTGCTCCTTCATCGTTTCATCGCCCGTCTGCTCCGCGCCCCATACAGCGCACCAAGCCAATGTACTGAAGTGAGTCAGCTGGAATAACTTGGCTTCGTTGGCCGCGATGATGATCCCCAGCCGCACCCGGTAGCTGCTGTCCGTGCTCGCGAGGGCCTTGTCCATTTCCTGGGACGCCTGCGGACCGGCGAGAGAGAGCTGCTGCCGCGCCTTCAGCCGCACGGCTGGATCATCCGCATCCAGGTACCGCACGAGGTCCTTCGTGGACGGGTTGTTCTGCGCGCGCACGACCCCAAAATACGACAACCCGGACCCGTCCTTGTCTTGGGTCGCCGCAGCGCTCACGACTACCTTCTTGCCGTTTAACACCACCGGCGGGCTTCCCGGACAGTTCTCACACTTCAATTGATGCGTCCCGGGGTCGTAGCTGAAATTCAACTCCATCGATCGCCCGTAGTAGTTGAGCCTCGGAGCAAACGGGAATCTCCAGATTTCGTCGCTGTTCCTCGTGCTCGCATCCACCAGCAGGTCAATAGGCGTCTTCTCGTCGAGCCGGGACGCGCTGTACGCCCTCCACAGCAATTGGTCCGGGCGGTTCAGATCCCGGTACTGAAAGACCCGCACATTCGCCCCGTCCGGACCCGTCGCCCGGAAAAGGTACGTGGTCCCCAATCCCGTCACCTTTCCCCGGAGCACGGCCTCCGTCTCACGCAGCGAACTGCCGAGCCACCAGAAGTACATGACCGCCCCGCAGAGAGCGAAGATCATAATCCATGCCGTCGCGTAGACCCGGTTTCGCGTCCTTTCCGGGAGCGTTGAATCTCGAGCCTGTTTCGCCGCGATTCTTTGAATCACCAGCATCGCGAACGGCAACAAAGCGAACGGGCCATAATCTTGCAGTAACGAAACCCAGTTCTCTTGCATATCCACCTCTGCATCATAGTTATTCCCACTTCACAAGGAATGCAAGAGCTTTAAGAAAGGAGAAAGGGCAAAGGAGAGTAAAGGAGGACAGCCTGACCCGTCCCACTGAGGTCGCGCGTTGAGCAGTAGTGGCTGCCGGAGGCAATGTGCATCTAGGCTTCGCAGCGCCCAACCACGCGCCAAGGGCGGTCAGTTGTTCACGAACTCCAGCAGCCGCTCCTGCACCGCCTTGGCGCGCTGTTCGTCCCAGCAGGCGACGAAGATGGTGTCGTCGCCGGCGACGGTGCCGGCGACCTCGGGCCAGTCCTCTTGGTCTAGGGCGACGGCGAGGGCGTTGGCATTGCCGGGGGAGGTCTTGAGGACGAGCAGGTTTTGGGCGAGCCGCACGTCCAGCAGGAACTCCTCGAGCACGGTGTGCAGCTCGCGGCCGATCGGGTCGGGCAGAATCTCGCGGTAGCCGTCGGCGGTCTTGGCCAGGCCCAGCTCGCGGATGTCGCGCGAGAGCGTCACCTGGGTCGTTTCGGCGCCCTGCGCCCGCAGCTCGCGG
>JBEKHU010000678.1:0-2771 GCA_050012115.1 Bryobacteraceae bacterium
CTGCGGCACACCGTGCGGCAGACGTGCAGCTCGGCGTTGAGCCGCGATCCGCCCGGCAGGACAAAGCTGCTCAGCGGTTCGAGCTGTGCCGTCGCGCGGTCGATCTCCGCTTCCAGCGCCGCCACTTCGGCTTCGGCGATGCGCGGCTGCCGCGGCCCGACCTTCTCCGGCATCGTTGCCAGCACGGAGCCGAGATTGAACAGCTCATGCTGGATCCGCAACAGGCTCTCGCTGAGCTCCGCCAACGCGGGCGCCTGCGCCGCCAGCTCCACGGCCGTCTGCCGCGCCAGGCCGATCCACGCGTTCAGTTCGTCCACCGTGCCGTAGCATTCGATGCGCCGCGCGTCCTTGGGCACGCGCTCGCCGCTCGCCAGCGCCGTCTCCCCCGTGTCACCCCTCCGGGTGTAAATCCGGTTCAGTGCCAGGGTCGGCTCCTTGTAGGGCTTTTCTGCCATGCGTCATCTTTGATTGTAAGGCTCTGCCCGCTGGGGGTTTATACTTGAGATAGCCTGAATTGGGCTACCCGATGCAAGAAAGACTGAACATCGCCGTGTTTGTCGACTACGACAACATTGAAATCGGCATTAAATCGACATTGCGACGCGAATTCGACGTGTCGCTCGTACTGGAAGCGCTCAAGGAGCGCGGAGACCTGGTCGCCAAGTTCGCCTATGCGAACTGGAGCCGCCAGGAGGGCGCGACGCGCCAGATGGCCGAAAACGCCGTTCAGATGGTCCAACGGATCCCGTCGCCGCGCGGCGACAAGAACGGTGCGGACATCAACCTGGCGCTGGACGCGCTCGAGATGGCCTTCACTCACGACCACGTGAACGCCTTCGCCATCATCAGTGGCGACAGCGACTTCATCCCGCTGGTCAACAAGCTGAAGGAATACGGCAAGACGGTCTTCGTCGTGGGCGGCAAGGCCTTCACGTCAACCATCCTGCAGCAGAACTGTCACGAGTTCGTGAGCTTCGAATCGCTGCTCAACCTGGAGCCGGCCCACTCGGCCCCCACGCCGCCGCCCGTTCCTCTGGCTGGCGGCCAGGAGCCCGAGCGTCCCCACGATGGGCATGATCGCAGCGAGCGGGAACGCAGCCGGCGCCGCGACCGCGATGAACGGCGTCGCGACCGCGAAGAACGGCGTCAGCAGGAGGCCCAGACGCGCGACCAGAATGTCCAGGCGCGGCCCGCCCCGCTGGAGCTCCAGCTCTCGATGCCCCTGGTCGAGCGGGCTCTGCAGGTGCTCGAGCGGCGCAACGTCCAGCCGCAGCTCGGACTTCTGAAGTCCACCATGCTGCAGCTCGATTCCGCCTTCACCGAGAGCGCCTACGGCGCGCGCAGCTTCTCCGAGTTCATCGACAAACTGAAGCGCGCCGACCTGGTCAACGTCAAGGGCACCGGCGGCCGCTACTACATCGAGCGCCGCGGCGGAGGCTTCAAGGATAAGCCGGCGCCACGGCCCGAGGAGGCCTTGCCGCAGTTGCGCGACGTGCTCGAAATCCACCGCCTCGAGTTCGAGGAGGCCGGACAGAGGGCCTCCGACCTCGAAATGTGGATGAAGGAAGAGCACCCCGGCTTCGACCACAAAAACTACGGCTTCCAGGGCTTCGCCGAGTTTCTCAACTTCGCTCAGGATAAGACCGTGGTGCGCGTCGAGCCGCATCCGGAATGGGGTCTCAGCGTCTTCCTGGGCGCCGAGTTCTATCCGCCGGCGCTGCCCGAGCGGGCCTCGCCCGAAGAAGAGGTCCTGAGCGAGCACGACCTGAAGCAGCCTATCGTCCGCGGCCAGCCCACGGCGACGGGCGAGATCCCCGTCGTCGACGAGCCTCAGCCCAAGAGTACCCGCAAGCGCGCCGCGCCCCGCAAGCGCGCCGCCGGAGACGGGAATACCGACAAGCCCCGGCGCACGGCCCCCTCGCGGCGCAAAAAGCCGGAGTAGGATAATTGAGACGCGCGCGATGGGCCGGCGAGCATACCCGGCTGGTCATCGCGCGATATTCCACTCTCTCGCCTGCAAGGACTGAAGCATGATCGAACGAATCTTCCCCCCGGGCACGCCCAAGCCGCGCGGACCCTATACGCCCGTGATCCGCGCCGGCGATTTCGTCTTCGTTTCCGGCATGGGGCCGGTCGACCCCGCCACGGACCGGATGAGCTACGGCGACATTCAGCATGAAACCCGCCTGACGTTGACTAGCATTCAGCGCCTGATCGAGGCTGCCGGCGCCTCCCTCGCCGACGTCGTCAAGGTCCAGGTGTTTCTGAAAGACGCCAACGATTTCCAGGCGATGAACGAGGTCTACCGCGAGTTCTTCGATCAGCAGCGGCCCACCCGCACCACCGTGGCGGTCGCCTTCGTGGACCCGCTCATGAAGATCGAGATCGACTGCATCGCCTACCGGCCGGTAAAGGAGAATTGAGTTATGTCGAATCGCCGCACATTCATGGGACAACTGGCCGCGGGAGCGGCCGGCGTGGCCGCCTCCGCGCTGCCCGCCTCGGCCCGCGTTCTGGGCGCTAACGACCGCATCCGCATCGGCCTCATCGGCGGCGGCTCGCGCGGCCAGGAGATCTTTAAGGCGGCCATCGCCCGCCCCAACGTCGAGGCCGTCGCTGTCGCCGACGTCTACAGCCGCCGCCTGGACCAGGTAAGTGCCTTCGTCCCCGGCATCAAAACCTATCGCGACGCCCGTCAGCTGCTGGACGACAAGTCCATCGACGCTGTGCTCATCGCCACCCCGCAGCACCTCCATGTGCAGCATTTCGTC
>JBEKHU010000679.1:0-2767 GCA_050012115.1 Bryobacteraceae bacterium
CGTTCTTCTCCTGTTGGGTTTCACGCTGTTAGCGGAGGCGCAGCAACCCGTCCGGTATATCGTTCAACTGCAGAACGCGCCGGTTCTCGCCTTCAACCAGCGGACCAGCTCCGCTGCGGCGCTGGCGACGTCCTCGCGGGGCGGCGTCAGCTCGGCCGTTGAGTCCGGTCTCGCGGTCCGGGCGCGGCTGCTCGCTGCCGATGATGCGCAGCCCGCTGCCACCGTGGGCCGGCTCTCCCCCCAGGCGCAGGCCGTCGCTCTGGCGCTCGTCCAGCGCCAGCAGGCCGACTTTGATGCCCGTGTCGCGGCCTTTGGTTTCAGGTCGATCCGGCATCTCACGCATGCCGCCAATGTCGTCGTGGTCGAGGGCGCCCCGGGTAGCGAGGCCGCTCTGGGCGCCCTGCCGGGCGTCAAGCGGGTGGCCCAGGAACGCATTTACCACAAGAACTTCGACGCCTCGATCGCACTCCATCAGATTGATTCCGCCTGGGCGGCCATCCCCGGCGCCACTTACAACCCAGCCAATCCTTCGGCCGGGGTTTGGAACCCCGCCGGACATGGTGTGAAGATCGGCATCGTCGACACCGGTATCGATCCCACGCACCCCGCGTTTAGCGCGCCCAGTATGACCGCGCCCGCTGGCTTCCCTGTGTATAGCAGCGAGAGCAGCACTGCGGCATCGATCAATGCGACCGTCGTCAGCGGCAAAATCATCGTCGCCCGCTCCTACGGCGGTCTGGGCGCCGTGGACGTCGACGGGCACGGCACCGCCGTGGCGCAGATCGCCGCCGGCGTATTTATCCCGGCCAGCGAGGGGCCGCACGGGATGACGCTCAGCGGCGTCGCGCCCGCCGCGTGGCTTGGTATCTACGACGTCGATTCGGCTTTGGACGGAAGCTATACCGACAGCGATATCCTGTCGGCGCTGGACGACTGCGGCACCGATGGCATGGACGTCGTCAGCATGAGCTTCGGCTCGCCCGACTACGGCGGCACCGCCGATCCTCTCAACCAGACCTACAACGATACTTTTGACGTCTTGAGGAGTCAGGGGATTGTGCTGGTCGCCTCCTCCGGCAACGATGGACCCGATTCCAACACCATGGCCGCTCCGGCCGTGGACCCCGACGTCATCGCCGCCGGCGCCCAGCAAAGTACCGAACTGCTCGCTGACGCCACCGTCACCCTCGGGGCTGCGAGTATCGCGGCCATGGCCGGCGACAACAATACCGATCTGATCCCGGCGCTCACCGCGCCCATGGCCGACGTGCGGACGTGGGATTCCACCGGGCTCGGTTGCAACAACGGCAGCGCCTGGCCGCAGACCAACGTCGCCGTTGGCAAGATCCTGGTTGTTCAGCGCGGCACCTGCAATTTCATCGTGAAGCTGCAAAACGCCCAGGTAGCCGGCGCCGCCGCCCTGATCGTCTATAACGCCGCCGTTCCTACCGACGGCTCCGACCCCAACTCGCTCGTTACCATGCTGCTGGACACCGCCGTCAGCCCCGCCGCCGTCGCCAATTTCCCGGCCATCTTCGTCGGCTATAACGACGGCCTGACGCTGCGCAGCGCCGCGGCCGGCTCTTCCACCGTCACGGCCGTGTTCGGGCTCACCGCCGGCGATCCGCATCAGATCGCGGATTTCAGCGCCCGCGGCCCCGATGCCGACCTCGCCATCAAGCCCGAGCTCGTGGCCACCGGCAACTCCATCATCACCGCCTATTGCACCAACACGACGCTCTACTCCTCCAGCAACCTGTGCTCTGTCTTCGGCTACCTGTTCTGGGACGGCAGTAGCTTCGCCTCGCCTTTGACCGCCGGCGCCGTCGCCGTCATCAAGTCCGCGCGGCCCGGCCTCTCCTCCGATGATTACCGCTCCCTGGTCGTCAACTCCGCCTCGCCGTTGCTCGATTCCGGCGGCAACACCTGGCCGGTCCAATCGGTCGGCGCGGGCTCGCTCAACGCGTTGAAGGGCCTCCAGTCCACCGTCACCGTGAATCCGATCTCGCTCAGCTTCGGCACCACCGGCTCCGCCATCGCGACCGCCCGGCAGATCACGCTGAAGAATGTCGGCGCATCGGCAGCTACCTACAATCTGACCTACGAGGGGATGACCGTCGCCATACCAACCATCCCGGTCGTGCCAATCACCGTCAGTTGGGGGTGGGGCTCCGTCACCGTGTTATTCCCGGCCTACAACACCTCACCTGCCTACTATACGAGTCACCTTCCGGTGACGCCGGATCTCTCGGTCAATCGGCTCACTCTGGCTCCCCTGGCGACCGCCAACGTCACCGTCACCATGCCCGCCGCGGGCCTCGCCCCCGGCGCCTACCAGGGCTTCATCGATGTGACCCCCGACGGCGGCAGCACCCCTCAAGCGCGCATCCCCTATTGGTACGCCGTGCCCGCCGCGGCGCCGAACCAGATCTCCTTCGACCTCACCCCGCTCTACATCACCGCGGGCACGACCCAATCGATGATTCTGCGCTTCGTCGACAGCAGCGGCGTGGTCTTCCCGGCTCCCGGCACGATCCATGTGACCGAGACCTCGGGCTCGGCTTACGCGTCCGCCCCCTATCAGGCCAGTTCGGGCATTGTCGTCTTCCCCAAAGTCTGGCTGATCGACATCACTCCCCCCGCCAGCGCGGTCTATGGGACGACCTACACCTTCCACGTCGTATCCGGCACCGTGACCGGCGATTTCACCGTGATTTCTCAATAACCATCCGGCCCGGGAGCGGCGCACCGCCGCCGCTCCCGCCGC
>JBEKHU010000680.1:0-2761 GCA_050012115.1 Bryobacteraceae bacterium
ATCTGGCGCGTGGTAAATTGGCCGGCCTTGAGGTAGGCCTCGGCGGCCTGGCGCATTTTGGGGGTCCAGGAACCGCCCCCGGGGGGCGGGCCGTAGGCGTTGCGCCAGGCGATCTCCTCCTCGGCGCCATTGGCCAGGTTGGAGAAGAAGACGCGGGCGCGCGACGCGCTCTCCTCGGTGATGGCGAGTCGGTGGAGCGTGGCCCACTCGATGGTGCGCTCGTGCTCCGGCGGCGGCGCGCCGAGGGTCAGGCGCTGCCCGTGGACCTGGAGTGTGGAATAGAGCGAGGCGAGAGCGGCCTCAAAGCCGGGCGGCATGGGGCGCGGCACGTTGCTGCCGATGACGATCCGCGCGAAATCGCGAAACACCACGGCGGGCGGCTGGGAACCGGCGGGCCAGAACAGAATCCAGCCGTCGCGCGAGAAGCCGAAGCAGGGCGCGGGGAGGCCCTTGGCGGGCTTGCGCACGACGACGGTGACGGGCCAGGGCAAGGCGGGCTCGGGCTTGCCCGCGGCCTCGCCGACGGCGTAACGGAACTGCTCGAGATGGTTCAGCGCGAGGCGGGCGGGCTCGGCGCCGGCGTCTGTGTAGACCAGGAACGGGCCGTGGCGCAGTTCAAGCCAAGCCGCCTGGGTTTGCAGGGCGGTGAGCAGGATCAGCAGCGGCGCGGCGATGCGCATCTGATTCAATTAGACAACGCGGGAAGCGGGCTCAGTCAGGCGGCATCAGGGGATGTGGCAAACCGGGGACAGTTTGGCCCAGGATTTTGACGCGGAGTCCATAATTCCGTATTGTTGAATCAGGTGTAACCCGTAGATCGGGATTGCACGGCTTTTGACCCGTAAATCGGGATTGCGGGAAACCCCACCGGCTAGGTGGGGTTTCCCATTTCTGGCCAGAAAAAGGGACGTCCCGATGATTCCTCCCGAAAACTTGTTGCCGTTTATGCTGGACCTGCTCCAGCGGATCGGTTCTGAAACACTGATTGCAGGGCGGTGAGGAGGATCCGCAGCGGCGCGGCGCAGCGCATCTGTCTTCATTAGACACCGCCAGAGCCGAACTCAATTCGCCGTCTTTCTCGCAGGAAGGCGGGCGGGCCGCGGTGGCGATCAGGCATTTCAGGACAGGCTGCGCGCCGATCGCCCCCCTCGCCGCTACCAGGCATTCAAAGCTGGACAGTGCCGAATGCACGACTCGGGTAGCCGGCCAATAGGGGTTTGTCCAGAGACGGATTCGGGAGGTTTGCGCTGGTGGAAGACGCACAAATGGGAATTGACAAGAATGTGTCAAAGTACATGTGTGACGGGTTGTCCCCTTTCACGATCCGGTAGTCTCCAACGATGCGGACGGACGTATACTTATTCGGAACCAGGAAGCCAAAATGGGAATTCTGGTTTAGAATTCGCAGAGAAAGTTGGAGGTGTTCATGCGGCGCGTGACACTGTTCACAACGACGGCTGTACTGACGCTGGCCGCTTGGGGCCAGAACTCGGTGATTCAACTTAGGACAGGTGAGGAGGTCGCGGGCGCCCTGGAGGGGACGCTCGTGTTGGGCGGTCCGTTTGGTCAAGACCGGCCCGATTCAAAGCACTCAGGTTCGTATACCGGCTATTACGTACTGGCCAAAGGTCCGGATGTCATATCGATCAGCTCTCGCGGGGTAGCATTGCGCCCCGGCTCGCGACCCAGGAGAGCCCTCGTCAGCGCGCTGAAACCCCTGAGCCCGGAAGTGGACCTGATCGCGTACATGGATGCGGCCCTGGGGGGAACCGACATCAAAGCCTGGATGGAGCTGCGTAGTCCCTGGAGCCACAGTTTCCTGGAATTGAAGTGGGAAGTAGAGTTCGAGGACAAGCCTGAAATCGTGTCCGTGCGAGGCGAACTACGAGCTGGTGAGATCCTGCCGTTTCTGGAATTGAATACGACCACCGGCCCACGCAAAATCGCCGTGGGCGACATCGCCGACTGCCTCAAGACCCAGATTCGACTGAAAGGCGAAAAAACGATCTCGGGCCTAGTGCAAGGACTGATCGCTTTGGGCAGAGAACTTCCTCCGAAGGTCATTGACAACAAGGCACATTATTCGGCCGGCTACTGCATGGTCGAAGGAAGGCACATCGTCTCGATGGACGCAGAGGGGGTGATTATCAGGTCTCGTGCGCCGATCAAGCGGAGTGCGTTCACCAGTGACAAGCCCCTGCCGGAGCCGGCGGAGTGCCTTGCGCTGACGGAGAGAGGCTCTATGCGCAAGGGGATGTATCAACTCTCGACCCGCTGGCGCAATTCTAAGAAGGATGAGACCTCCCCCCCCATCTACAATGGGCTCCTGTTACGCGTCATGGGTCAGTATGCCGATGGCAAGCTCGTTCCTGAACTGACGATCGAGAACGAGTCTGGCCTCGTCAAGGTTTCGATCACGGAGCTCCGCTGACAACCCGCGGGCGGAGCCCCAGGGAGCCAGGGTCACTCTCGAAAGTCCTCCCTAAGTGATTGATTCTCCGTGCCCCCGCCCTCCACGATTGTCATAGCTTGCGGTGTGCCGCAGCGGCTCATGGAAACAGCCTGACCCGTCCCACCGGGTTTCCGCGAGAAAGCTGTGGTTGCGCGGGTATCGCATCGGCGTCTTGACGGGAATCGCTCGACGCGGGGACAGTCGTTGGAGGGCTCCGGAGGTTCGCCAGCATCGAACTTTCGTAAACTGAATCAAACTACGTTTGGGACGAGTCGGGCGAGCCCCGTTCTCCGTTCTCGCGATGGGGCG
>JBEKHU010000681.1:0-2753 GCA_050012115.1 Bryobacteraceae bacterium
CGAACCGGGCGGCGAACTCGATTACTGCTGCAACTCGGATGTGTCGTATACGATTCGCGGCGTGCACACGCAACTGAGCGCCGTGTGGCGTTGGGAAGCGCCGGCCGGCGCCGGGGACACACACCTCGCCGTGTACCGCGGGACGAAAGCGGCGATCGAAGTCCGTCAGGGCGCTGAAGAGAATTACCGGCCGGAGCTGTACGTCGTGACGGCCGATCCGGGAGTGAAGGAAGCACTTCAGAAAAGAATCCGCGCGCTCGCCGAGCGCTATGCGGGTCTCGAACTGGAGGACCAGGGGCGCAGGATTCGGGTGCTGATCCCGGACCTGTACCACGTCGGACACGAGGCGCACTTCGCGCAGGTGGCGCGCGCGTTCTTCGACTACCTGAAGCGGCCGGAGACGTTTCCCGCCTGGGAAGACCCCAACATGCTCGCGAAGTATTACACGACGACGACGGGAATGGAGCTGAGCCGCGGCGAGAAGCCACGGGCGAATCCGGCGGACCCTTCTGCTAGAGCGACCTGACGCGGAATCATGGACCGCGTTTCGCGGCCGTGAGACACTATCTAATGTCCACTTCCAGATGCGTCAGCTTTCGAAACGAACGCAATATGGCTTGCGCGCCCTGTACGCGCTGGCCCGGCAATATGAACACGGGCCCGTGCTCATCACCCGGCTCGCGCAAGAGGAATCGATTCCCCGAAAATTCCTCGAACAGATCCTGCTTTCCCTCAAGACCTCTGGTCTGGTCTTGAGCAAGAAGGGGCGCGGCGGCGGTTACTCGTTGGCCCATCCGCCCAGCAGGATCACCGTAGCCTCGGTGATTCGCGTCATGGACGGCCCCCTGGCGCCGCTTCCTTGCGCTAGCGAAACCCAGTTCCACAAGTGCGAGGAGTGCCCCGACATCGAGACCTGCGGAACCCGCATCGTGATGAAGGAAGTGCGCGACGCAATCGCTGCGATTCTGGAACGAACCAGCCTCGCCATGGTTTGTGAGAAGGTGGACCAGGCCCGCGCCCGGTTGGCGAATGGTTCAGTAGCCCTTTTAAAATCAGAATCAAATTAATACTGACTTTTGTTGATTGAAATACTTGACATTCCTCCCGATGAACAGTATAGTAAGTCTATCTGTAAAGTAGAGTGTTATCAAAAAGGGCCCCCTGAAGACCGCCGGGGAACCACTCACAAGAGCGGAACCGCATCGTAATGTTGAATCGACAACTTAGGTTTGGACTCACATTCGTATTTGGAGCGGCCGTGCTGGGGCTGCGGGCTCAATCGCCCGATGCCAAGGTCCAGCAGGATGAGAAGATCCAGAAGCTGGAGCAGAAGATCGATGCTCTGGAGCAACGCATCCAGACCGACGAAAGCAAGAAGAAAACGCAGGACGAAGCCAGCGCGGACAAGAGCAAGAACGGTGCGGCCGTGAGCGCCGATATAAGCGGCTTCAAGATTCAATCGGCCGACGGGAATTACCTGCTGAAGATTGGGGCCGACCTGCAGGTCGACAACCGTTCTTTTCTGGGCGACGGCAGTTCCGCGCTGCCCGATACGGTCCTGCTGCGCCGCGCCCGCCCCACCTTCTCAGGCACCATCTACAAATACGTCGATTACATGTTCCGGCCGGATTTTGGCCTCAGCCAGGCTCTCATTTACGACGCCTACCTTGAGCTTAATTACTTTCAGAGCGCCAGACTTCGCGTTGGAAAGTTCAAGCCGCCCGTCGGGCTGGAGCGCCTGCAGACCGACGACGACACGAACTTCGTCGAGCGCGGCCTGCCTACGTTGCTTGCCCCCAGCCGCGACATCGGGTATCAGCTCTCCGGCAACCTTCTGCAACGGCGCTTTTACTACGCCGCCGGCGTTTTCAACGGCGTTCCCGACAACGGAATGAGCGACAGCGCCGCCAGCGATCACCGCGACTTCGCGGGCCGCGTGTTCCTGACGCCGTTCCAGGGTGCGAACGAAAACCCGCTCAGCGGGCTGGGCTTCGGCGTAGGCGCCTCGGACGGCAGCGATACCGGGATCGCACTCCCCGCCTACAAAACATTTGGCCAGAACGCCTTCATCACCTTCGCCTCGGGCGTCGTTGCGGCCGGCCACCGCACGCGCCTCGCTCCGCAGGCCTACTATTACCTGCGATCTTTCGGCCTGCTCTCCGAGTACACGCGGGCCGATGAGGATTTCCAGAAGGGTGTCGTCCGCCACAATATCGCCTTCCGCTCCTGGCAGGTGCAGGCTTCCTACATCCTGACGGGGGAGCGCAAGAGCTTCGCGAGTCCCACCCCGAAGAAATCCTTCGATCCTCGCAATCACGGCTGGGGTGCCGTCGAACTGGCCGCCCGGGTTGGCGATTTTGCCGCCGAACAAGGCGTGTACAACTACGGCCTGATCGATCCCACCAAGTCAGCGCGCCGCGCTCATGAATGGGTCGCCGGCGCCAACTGGTATCTCAACCGGCTGGTGCGCATCTCTCTGGATTACGGCCAAACCAGCTTCCAGGGCGGCGCGGTCAACGGCAATCGACCCACGGAGAAGGTTATCCTGACGCGTTTCCAGATCAATTTCATCTGAACTGATTCGAAGCGATCTTCATGCGAACTCCCTTTTCCATTTCCGCCGTGCTGGCGCTGGGACTCGCCGCGATGGTCCTCGCCGCCGGACCCGTCAAGCTCCTGAACGTCTCCTACGATCCCACCCGCGAGCTCTATCAGGACATCAACGCCGCTTTCGCCAAAGTGTGGAAAACCAG
>JBEKHU010000682.1:0-2750 GCA_050012115.1 Bryobacteraceae bacterium
GGTTCTCCAGGCGGATGCTGTAGTCCTTGGCGTGCGGCCCGAAGCCCTGGAACTCGCCGAAGACGCTCTGGCCCTCGG
Source organism: Bryobacteraceae bacterium (assembly GCA_050012115.1). Taxonomy (GTDB): domain Bacteria; phylum Acidobacteriota; class Terriglobia; order Bryobacterales; family Bryobacteraceae; genus CAIVVT01. The sequence goes on from JBEKHU010000682.1 coordinate 79, forward strand.
GGAGTTCCTTGAGATAGACGATCTCCTTGCCGCGGATCTCGGCGAGACCGGGAGCGAAGGCGCGCGTGGGGACGAGGTCGACCGGGAAGCGGACGCTGGAGGCCGGGCCGGTGGGCTGCTTGTCGATGACGAAGAAGTTGTGATTGTACTGCGAGGTGACGATGGGCTTGAGGCCGGTGTTGCGCAGGCGGTGCTCGATCAGCATCGTCGAATGGCCCTTCTTGAGGACGATGGTCTTGGTGTAAAGGTAGGCGTAGCCGCCGGTCTGGCCCGAGGCGGCGTTGAGTTCGTGAACGAAGCGGACGCGATCGCGGCTCTTGTGCACGCTCCACTTGCCCGGATCGACGATCTCGTAGGTCTTGAAGCGGTCGAACTTCGTCTCCCCGGCGGGCTTGCGCAAGACGCCGACTCCGATGCGGACGAACGTGTTGCCGGTGGAGTCCTCGGCGTAGCCCAGGGCGGCGTCGTTATAGAGGAACTCTTCGACCGGCCCCATGATCGAGTCGTGGAGCTGCGCGTCGTAGCGCGGAAACCATTGGCCGAAGTACTCGTGATTCTTCGTACGCAGGCTGGAGATCTGGCCGGACCAGTCGAAGCGCGTCCCGCGGTAGTAGCCCCGGTCGGCATCGGGCAAGTAAAGATTGGCGGTGATTTTGCCGTTGGTGATCTGCGCCTCGGGGAATTGCGCCTGGAGACGCGAGCCGACGGCCATCAAGGCCAGGAGGCAGAAAACGGGAAGGGCTTTTTCCAGCATGGAGACCTCTCGAAGGCTCACGATATCACGACGACCGGGCGGGCGTGATCGAGCGGTGCGAAAACACGGGTGACAGACGGCTCTGTCCACACGGCGCATAAGAGAGAGAGGTGAATAGAGAGAAGTGTGCGCGCCTAGGACAGAGACGTCAGTCCCCAATTTTCGACGAAGGCTCACGATATCATGACGACCGGGCGGGCGCTGAGAGCAGCGGCGCTTGAGAGCATCTGTCACAGGGAGGCTGGCGGGCATTGCCAGGGAGAAGGCGACTGCTGAGAGAAATGCGGGTGCGTAGAACGCACAGGACCTGATCGCGGGGACCGCCGGAACCCGGTCCAGATCCGGATCACAATGGAGGAGTGAACAATCCACTTTGGCTCGACTGGGCCCAGCGGCTGCAAGCGATCGCGCAAACCGGCCTCACGTATAGCCAGAATTCGTTTGACACGGAGCGCTACGAGGGCATCCGGGCGATCGCGGCGGAAATCATGGCCAGCGGCGCCGGCTTGAAAGACTCCGCGGCGGTCGTGGATCTGTTCAAGGGGGACGTGGGATACGCGACGCCGAAGGTGGACGTGCGCGCCGCGGTGTTCGACCAGGGACGCGTACTGCTGGTGAGGGAACGGGAAGATGGCTGCTGGACGCTGCCCGGGGGATGGGCAGATATCGGAAGCTCGGCCGGTGAAAACACGATTCGCGAGATCAAAGAGGAATCGGGCTACGACGTGGAGATTGTCAAGTTAGCGGCGGTTTACGACCGGAACCGGCATGGTCATCCAGCGATTCCGTTCTATTCGTACAAGCTGTTCTTCCTGTGCCGGCTGAAGGGCGGGGCGCCGGCTCATAGCAACGAGACGGATGGGGTGGATTTCTTCGACGAGAACGACATTCCGCCACTCTCGCTAACGCGCGTCGTGCCTGCACAAATCCAGCATATGTTCGACCATCTACGGCACCCGGAGTGGCCCACGTCGTTCGACTGAGGGGTGGCGGCGCTGAGTGGACCCGCGCTGAAGGCGGCCACGGCAAACGCACAACCGACGCTTTAATCACAGGCGTGCGGCGATGCTTCGATGCTCGAAACAGGGCCGGGGCGGAGCCGGTTGAGGTATACTTCCGGCCAGCTCATGAGCAGACGCAAAACCTTACTTCCACAACGGGCCGGGCTGGCGCTGTTGCTGACGGGCGCGCTGGCGCTGGCCGGGCCGGCCGACAGCGCCCGGCGCTGGACGAAGGCCAAATTCCTGGGCCAGGCGGAGACCGGCGCCGCGCCCGCGCATCTGTTGGTGCAACTGCGCTCGGGGACGCTCGAGCGCAACCGCATCAAGGACCGTGTGTTCCTCATCGCGGGCACGAAGTATGAGCGCGGCGTGGCGATGCCGTCGCCGGGCGAGGTGACGGTGGTACTGCCCGCTCCGGCGGCGCGCTTCGAGGCCGTGGCGGGCGTCGACAGTAACGATCTGGGCTACTACTCGAACGGCGGGCGGGGCAGCGTAGTGGCGTCAGTGGAAGCGGGCGGGCAGGAGCTGTTTCGCTCGCCGGTGCTGCGGGAGGGACTGGCCGGCGTGCCGGTGGCGGTGGAGCTGCACGGCGCGCGTCAATTCAAGCTGAAGCTGGAGGCGGTCGGGCAGCACGGGCTGACGTGGCAGGGGGAATGGGACCAGGCGGACTGGGCCGAGGCGCGGGTGACGCTGGAGGACGGGTCGCGGCTGTGGCTGGCGGACCTGGTGCAGGGGCCACTGCCCGGGGCGTACACGACCGAAGCGCCGTTCGCGTTCCGCTACGACGGACGCGAATCGGCGGAGCTCATGAAGGGCTGGCGTGTCGAGCGCGCTGCGCGGCAGATTGACGCGAACCGCACGGAGCATGTGTCGACTTATACGGACCCGGGGACGGGCCTGGTGGTGCGCGCGGTGGC
>JBEKHU010000683.1:0-2747 GCA_050012115.1 Bryobacteraceae bacterium
CAACGTGCCTGCCGTCCTGCCTCTGCTGGAGTCCAATGCGCTGCTCGAGGAAACGGTGCCCGTGGCGCGCAGCGTCGAGGAACTGTGCCGGATCGGCCAAGAGGCGTTGGGGCTGCTGGCCGTTGGCAAACGGGCCGACGCGGCCTGGACGCAGGAGCACCTTGCCGCGGTAGATGCGGCAGCGAAGGCCAAGGCCGAGATGCTGATCCAGATCGCGCCGGGCATCCGCAAGTTGGTCGTCGCCGCGGGCGTGTAAACACGCGCGAATCGAGGCGGCAGAGCGGGCCCACCCGGAAGCCAAGTGCCAAAGATTGGCACGTTTTTGCCCGCAACCTGTTGATTCTTCGTTCAAAAAACGCCAAATTTTAGCACGTTGCATTGGGGAGGCAAGCACCGCCGGACCGCGCCGCTGTTACTGAGCCGCGCCTGTGTTACTGAGCCGCGACTGTGAAGGAGCGGACGTGTCCCGCTACCCCCACAATCGATGCTGAGCCGCGCGCCAGCATGCGGTTCGGCGCATGGTGACGATTTCAGAACGACAGGCCACCAGCGGGCGGCGGGGCTTACTTCCGGCCTCTGAGAATTGCAGCCATGACGCGGGGGCTACGGCGTCCGTGGATCACGGCGACAACCCACAGCGGTTCTTCATCCGGCGCGTAGGCAATGACGTAATCCCGAGTATTCGTGAAACGCAAGGGGCGTGCGGTCAAATCGGGACGGCGGTGGCCTTGATCGGGGAACGGCACCAAAACGTCGATCGCGGCCAGAATCTCCTCAATCACCCTGTCGGCGGCATCGGGATTATCGTCCGCGATGAACTCCCAGATTTCGTCGAGATCAGCCGAGGCTTCCGGATGGAAACTGTATCCGGTCATGAATGCTCAGCACGACGGGCCGCGCTCTTGGCACGCAGGCGCGCTGCCACTTCTTCACCACTGATGGGCTTCACCCGGCCGCTCTTGAGATCGTCATAACGGCGATCGAGCGTGGCGCGCACTTCGGCCAGTTCCTCAACGTAACCTGCAACGGCATCCTGCACGAACTCGTGCGCCGCGCGTCCGGTTTCACTCGCCAGTCGGTCCAGCTTGGCCTGCACGTCGGGGGTGAAGTGCACTTCCATTTCTTCGGCTCCTGCTTTGAGAATACCCTGTTACGTTGACGCGCCGGGGCCGTGGCCGGCTTCAGAATTCCCACGTCCGGAAGACGTGCTGATGCGCGTCGAGATCGACGTGCTTCCCGTCGAAGCGCACGCCTTCCATCTCCAGCCGCAGGCGCTGTTCGAGCCCCAAATCCTGGCGCGTCTTGACATAACCGCCGGAGCCCAGCACGCGGTGCCAGGGCAGCCCGTCGCCGCAGTTCCGCAGCAGGCGCGCCACCTGGCGGTGGTACATCGGGTAGCCCGCCGCCGCCGCAACCTGACCATAGCTGGCCACCCGGCCGCGCGGAATGGAGAGGATCACTTCACGAAAACGCTGCTCGCGCGCTTCGCGCTCCGCCGGCGGATCGAACATCCCCAGCCGCACAATATCGCGCGCCTTCATCGGCTTCGGCGCGCGGCGGAATGGGCGTTTCGGCTTGGGCATTTCAGCGTAGCACGGACGATTCTTGCGTCCACACCGCAAGTCTCGCACGGGTAGCAGATGTTGTCGGGGCCGCCATCGAGTTTCAGAGCCGCGAACGTGAGGGAGCGGATGCTCTTGTGCGGCAGGCTTCGCAGTCCCATTTCGAGTTTCGGCTACGATGGGTGCAGGCGAGACAAGACTGGCTGAATCAGCTTATCTGGGATGCACCATTCCGGGAGTTCCGGTTAAGCGCACGCCTGATCCCGAGCCTGACAGGAAGCCTTCGCACCAAGAAGAACCCATCCCGCGATGACCCGCTAGTGGATAAGGAGGTTGACGGGACGATGCCGACACAGACCCGAGCAAGCCGAGATGGAAGAGCAATCCGCCGGCTGAGAGTCCTGAAGAACCGTCTGGTCATCGCCGCTTCGATTGCGGCATGCATGGGCCTAGCCGCGCCCAACGCCGGAAAGAAGGTTGAAATCGACCAAAGCTTAGCGGGGCTGAGAATCGGCGACCCGTTGTCCAAGGCTCGGCGCTTGTATCCCTCGCTGAAAGCCGACGGGATGGGCGAGGCGAAGGGCGACGGGTGGATCGCGGAGGTGGGCGGCTGTGCCCTTACTGTGAGTTCGGACCGGAAGACACGAGATAGCGGTCCGATCGAGTTCATTGCGGTCGGGCGACACGAGGACAAGCCCTTGGGTGCTTGTGCAGCGCTAGGGACTGGGGGTGGCCTGCATATGGGTGATGGGTTGTCCCGCGTCAAGGAGCTGTTCGGAACAGGTGTGCCAAGCGGAGCCAAGCTCGTCTTTCAGGTCAACGACGCGGAGAACTGCATGGCCGGCCGAACGGACTTCTTAAAAGAGGTGATGGTCTTCTGGTCGACCAAGGGGCATATCGAGCGCATCATGGTCTCCGGGAGTCGCAGCGACTGCAGTGCCTATCGGGCTGAAATGGCCGACATCGAAGGGCAACGCAGGGAACGGGAAAAGGAGGAGGCACCAAAGCCCCATTGAATCATTTCGCTATGCCTGTTTCAGGCGAGTGGCGCGTCGGGGGCGCGCAGGAGGGCGGCCGGCGCAGACGTGGGCGTCTGCCTCATTTTCGGACAACGGCTCGCGCTAGCGCTGATTCGCCTTGAGGATCTTCGTGCGTAAGCGAATGGATTTCGGCGTCACCTCGACG
>JBEKHU010000684.1:0-2747 GCA_050012115.1 Bryobacteraceae bacterium
AGATCAGGATGTTGTGCTTGAACGTATTGAGGCCGGCGCCGGTGAAATCCGCGGTGTTGTTGAGGATGAAGGCGTCGGTTGCGGGGCTCCAATAGATCGCGTTGTCGTGGATTGAGACGCCGTTGATGTGGCCGCTGTCCCAGGTTGACATGAAGATATCGCCCTGGCGCAGCGCCATGGCCGAATCGCGGGCGTTGTTGACGCAGACGTTGTATTGGACCGTGGCGTTGGAGGTGGTCAGGGTTTCGGCGCCGAACACGGAAGCGCAGTAGCCCTTGGCGTCGTGGCCGTAGTTGAACTGAACGACGTTGTTGCGGGTGCCCCAATCGATATCGAATGCGCCGCCGTCGACTGTGGGCGAGGTGCTGAGCCAGCTTTCATTGAACTGGGAGGTGCAGTTGTTGCACATCCAGGTCCATATGCCGCCCGGAGTGCCGATGGTCTCAGTGGGCTGGCCGCCGGTGCGCCAGACGGAACTCCTCTCGATCAGGCCTTGCTGAACCATCCACAACACGATGCCGTCGCCGTAGACGTCGTGCACGATGGAGTTGCGAACGATGATATTAAACCCGTGCGGACCATCCATGTTATTGGAGTAGGAAGCGCCCATGACCTCGATGCCGGCCCACTGGGTGGTGCTCCATGCGGTGGCGCCATCGATGACAACGTCATTGAACGTGACGCCATTGCCCGCCGGGCTGATCACGATCAGCCCGGAATCCTTGGACGTGAGAGCGCCATCGACGTCGTGCACAGCGACGTTGGTAATGCGGAAATGGGTCAAAGGACCGCTGTCGCCGCCGATGTGAATGCCGTACAGCGTGCCGCCGGTGGTTTCGATGTTCTCGATGTGCCAGCCCTGCTGGTTAAACAACCAGACGGCGCTGATGTAAGTGCCGCCATCGATGAGCGGAGCGGCGCCGGAACCGTAGGCGCCGAGAACAATCGGCGCATCGGGCGTGCCCGATCCCAGTGCCGAAAAGATGCCCTTGCAGGTGGTACTGCGGTTGAGCAGGATTCTGTCACCGGCGGCGAAGGTTCGGCTGCTGATGGCCGCCAGCGTGCCGAACGCGGAGCCGGGCGAGAGGCCGTCATGCGAATCGTTGCCGGCAGCGCAGTCCACGTAGAAGGTGCTGGCGTGGGCGGCGGTTCCAACTGCCAAGGCGAGGAAAGCAAGGAGCGAAGGGCGCAGGTTCATGGGGCTTCGATCTAAGGATACTTCCCTGCCCGGCCACTCGGACACGCCGCCGACGAAAGAAACGGCAGACCGGTGTGGCGGAGGGTCTATTCAAACCAGCGTGGTCGTCCGATAACAGGAGTGAACCCGATGCGCCAGGGTTGTCCTGGCGCCGGAGGCAATCGAGGACGGTGGTGGCCAGCGATGAAGGAAGAGCTCGACCGGAACGGCAATCCCACGATGCGGCGATTCGGGGCGCAATACCGTGAACGACTGACGCCGGCCGGGCCGGGAGCAGAACCTGGCGGGAAGCAGGAGGGGTCCTGGGGATTCGACCAAACCGGAGATGGACGGCCGGTGATGGCCGGGGTCTTGGGGCCGCGCCGGCAGCCGCCCTGGGGACGCCTGGTGATGACCGTCGTGACGGGAATCCGGAGAGCGTGGAGCGGAGGCGGACATGCGCGCGCCGCGAGGCGCGAAGCAGAGTGGTATCGCTTCTGAAGCGCTCGGGGAGACGGGCCCGAGGCGTGAGTCGGGTTCAGACCGCCGAGACTCGGAAGGGCGATGCGACACGAAGGGGATAAAAGGAGGCTAAGGCGTTTGCAGCGTGGCGCTTAGTCGCTTGTCGCGGAGAGTCGTTTTGAAACTACGACGAATGACTGACCAGCCGCCGATCTTCGCGGAAAAGCAGTATACTCATCGCGATGGTGCGATTCATCGCCGTAGCCAATTTCAAGGGTGGAGCGGGCAAGTCCACGATTGCCGTAAACCTGGCGGGTGAGTTGTTCGGCAAGAAACATTCCGTGACCGTGGTGGATGCCGATGCGCAGGGTACCGCCACGTATTGGGCGACCGCCGGCAGGCTGCCGTTTCCCGTGGAATCGATGCCATTCGAGAATGCCCGGGACGCCAGGCGCTGGGCAGCGCGCGTGCTCGAAATCGACTCGGACTACGTGGTGATCGATTGCCCGCCACACATCGGGGGGGCCACTGAGGCGGCCCTTGGAATTGCGGATCTGGTGTTGATCCCCGTCACGGCGTCCGGCGCGGACCTGGCGTCGACTCTGAAGGCGCTCGACCTGATTCACGAGGTCCGGGACGTTCGCGACGACGGCGCGCCCGCGTGCCTGATGATTCCGTCCAAGGTGGACAGCCGTACGGCTCTGGGACGCGAGATTGGCGAAGTCCTCGATCAATTCGGCGAGGCGGTTGGTCCGCCGATCCACCAGCGGGTGGCATTCGTGGAGTCTTTCGGGCAAGGCCAGTGGATCGGTGATTTCGAGGCCGAGGGGCCGGCGCATCAGGACATCATGGAACTGGCCTCGGCGGTTCGCCGGGCGCTGAAGAAGCAGTGAGGCCGCCGGCCCAGGCGGGAATCCGCTGTGAGCGAAGAGAGTTCAGGGCTGGCGCGTGATGTCGCGAATGAAGTCCGTCTCTTCCTTACGGTAGGGAGTGCCGTCGGTGCGGAATACTTCGTGGAACCAGACGGCGGGCTCGCGATCGACGTACGGGTGCTGCCACGAATCCCATGGCAGGTAGGTCTGGGTCCTGCCCGCCACCAGGCCCCAGT
>JBEKHU010000685.1:0-2737 GCA_050012115.1 Bryobacteraceae bacterium
GATCCTCGCGGAGGCATTCACTTCGCCGGCGATGCCCCAGACCACAACGGATGGGTGGTTTCTGTCGCGGGCGATCATCTCCCTCGCCATCTGCCGCACGTTGGCGATGTACTCTTCCGGATTCCCGATCTCCTTGTTGATCGGCAACTCTTCCCACACCAGCAGGCCCAGCTTGTCGGATGCGTCGATCGTGGCGGGCGCCGGCGGGTAGTGAGAAGTCCGCCAGAAATTGGCGCCCATGTCGCGGATCAGCTGGATGTCTTTCCATTGGCGCGAGTCTGGCAGCGCGTTGCCCATGCCCGGATACGATTGATGCCGGTTGACTCCCTGGATCTGGACTCGCTTGCCGTTGAGGAAGAATCCGGCCTGTGCGTCGAACCGGAACCAGCGGAAGCCGAGCGGCACTTCCAAGGCATCCACGGTGCGTTCGCGTTCTCGCAGCGAGCTGCGGACAGCGTAGAGGTTCGGCGTGTCAGGGGACCACAGCATCGGCTCCTGCACATTCGTACTTTGATCGACCTCGACCGTCGAACCGGGTGCGACCGGGACGCTCCGCTCCATCGAGGCGACGACCTTCCCTCTTGGATCGAGGATTTCGTGGTTGATCGTGAGCATCCGCTGAGCGTCCGTCGTGTTGGTCACGCTGCTGTGGAGTTGGAGCGCCGCCGTCCGCTCGCTCACCTGCGGCGTGGCCCAGCGGACGCTGCTCAAATACACTGGCTCGTTGATCCGCAGCCACACATTGCGATAGATGCCGCCGTAGAAGTTGTAGTCCGTCTTGACCGTGGGCGGGATCTCCGCATGGTACAGGTTGTCGACCTTCACAGTCAGCACGTTCTCCGCCTCGCCGAATTGAACGTGCGGCGTGAGGTCCAGCTCAAAGCTCGTATAACCGCTCTTGTGCGCGCCCAGGTGCGCCCCGTTCAGCCAGAACTCCGAGACCAGATTCGCGCCCTCGAGTTCGAGTACCACGCGTTTGCCGGACAGCTTCGGGTCGAGCTTGAAATGCTTGCGATACCAGCCGATTCCACGCCAATAGCCGGCCACGGCATCCATGCTGTCCTGCGAGTTCCAGGTGTGTGGCAGCGTGATCTGCTCCCACGAAGAGTCGTCGTAGGCAGGCTGGATTGCATCCCGGAACCGGGGCTCGATGCGCGCCGCGGCTGTCGTGTCGCGGTCGAACGATCCCAGCTCGCCCGATCCGGCCGACTGGCGTTGGAACAGCCAGCCCTGGTTGAAACTCTCGCGCACCCGCGGGCCCGGCTCGGCGCCTGCCGCGACTGCCGCCAGCGCCAGCACAGCCACGATGGAAATTCGCATCATCGCCAACCACTACAACACAGCAGATCTGGGCCTGTGCGATCCGGATGCCGGTTTATCTCCGGATCTCGTACCGCTTGATCTTCTCGTAGAGCGTGGAACGATCGATCCCCAAAGCGACGGCGGCCTCCTTCACGTTCCCGCTCTTTCGTTCCAGCGTAGCCTCGATCATCAGCTTTTCGATCGCCTCGAGTGTGGCATCGGGTGGCGTCCAGGTATGGCCGTTCCCCGCGCGGGCCAGGAACGCGAAGTCGTCCTCGGTCAGCACGTGGCCGCGGCAGGTTACCATGGCGCGTTCGATTGAGTTCTCGAGCTCCCGTACGTTGCCTGGCCAGGAGTAGTCCATCAACAGGCGCATGGCGCCTTCCGAGATGCCCCCGATCTCTTTGCGCAATTCCGGCGCGAGTCGTTCCAGGAAATGCTCGGCCAGCAGCGGAATATCCTCGCGCCGTTCGCGCAACGGCGGCACATGGATCTCGATGACGTTCAGCCGGTAGTACAGATCGTCGCGGAAGCGCCCCTCCTGCACGGCCTGGCGCAGGTCCACCTTCGTCGCCGCGATGACGCGCACGTCGACGCGGACTTCCTCCGACCCGCCTACCCGGTAAAACGTCTTCTCCTGCAGCACACGCAGCAAATCCACCTGCAGTTTCGGTGAGATGTCGCCGATCTCATCCAGGAACAGAGTGCCCCCATGCGCCATTTCAAACTTGCCCTTCTTCTGCGCGCCGGCGCCCGTGAACGATCCTTTCTCGTGGCCGAAGAACTCCGATTCAAGCAGCGTTTCGGCCAGCGCCGCGCACGACACGGCGACAAACGGCTTGGCGGCGCGATCGCCGGAATGGTGGATCGCGCGGGCGATGATCTCCTTGCCGGTGCCGCTCTCGCCCTGGATCAGCACCGTGCTGCGCAGGTTCGCAATGTCCGCCGCCAGGGCGAAGATCTCCTGCATCCGCGCGTTCTTGCTCACGATGTCGCCGAAGTGGTACTGCCGCGTCAGCTTCTTGCGCAGAATCGTGTTCTCCCGCTGCAGGTTCTTCACTTTGATAATGCGGTTCACCAGCAGCGAGATCTCTTCCGGGTTGCAGGGCTTGACGATGTAGTCCTGCGCGCCCTCCTTCATCGCCGTGATCGCCGTGTCCACGGTCGCGTACGCCGTGATGATGATGATCGAGGCATCGGCGTGCAGCCGCCGGATCTCCATCATCGTTTCGATGCCGTCGATGCCGCCCGGCATTTTGAGGTCGATGAAGTAGATCGCGTAGTCCTTCCGGCGCGCGCGATCGATCGCCTCGCGTCCGGAGGCGGCCGTGTCGGCGCCGTAGCCGTCCTCGGCCAGCCACGCCGCCAGCGACTCGCGCATCACCTCTTCGTCATCCACCACCAGAATCTGCCATTGGGTCTTCATCGTCTCTCC
>JBEKHU010000686.1:0-2737 GCA_050012115.1 Bryobacteraceae bacterium
TCCAGGGTCGCGGTGAATGAATCGCCCTTGGACTGCTTGTCGGTGCTGATCACTTCACGCAGGCGCACAGCCAGCGCCGTGCCCGCGGGAATGGTCACCGTCTGCGGAGTGCGGTCTCTGTTTTCGATCACCGGCTCGGGCCGCATGATCTTCGATGGCTGCGCCTGTGGCTTCGGCTCGGAAGGAGCCGGGGGGCGCGTCTGCAGTTGCACAGCGGGCGCTGTCTGAGGTGGCACTTCCGGCTGCGCTGGCGCCTGTGCCACCTGCGCCGGCTGCTCCGATTGTGGCTCGGATGAAACAGCTTCAGCCGCTTCCGGCTGCGACGGTTCAGGTTTCGCTCTGCGCGTCGTGCGGACCGGCGTTGGCGTCACGCTCGCCGGCTCCGGAGCCGCCTCAGGCGTCTGCGCTGCCGCTCCGGGTGGCGTCACGGGCGCCGCTTGCGGCTGGGTGGATTCAATCTGAGAAGCGGCAGGCGCCGGCGACGGAGCCGAGCGGTGAGCTAGAGCAAAGTAGATGACGCCGCCGGCGACGATTCCTCCGAAGACGAACGCCAGCAGATACTTCTGCACCATAGGATCTTTCTTGCCTCAAGTTAATAGTACGCGCGGCGTCGCAATCGCGTTACGAAGCCGCCTGCTCTTGTTGATGATGCCCTGCCCTAACCCGTTACAATAATGAAAGAAATGATTCGATTCCCGGCCGGCTACAGCATGGGAGGAGTCAGGGTCGAGCCCGCCACGGTGCTCGCGCCCATGGTCGGCGTCACCGACACCGTGTTCCGCCGGCTGATCCGTGCCCAGGGCGGCTGCGGGCTGATGATGACCGAATTCACCAGTTCGCACGGGGTCGTAGCCACGACTCGTGGCCGCTCCGGCAGCCGCACGCGCACCTTCCGCTACCTGTACTTCGAGCCGGAGGAGCACCCCATCTCGGCCCAATTGTTCGGCTCCGATCCGGAGGTGATGTCGCACGCCGCCCGGGTCTGCGAAGACCACGGTTTCGACGCCGTGGACATCAACTTCGGCTGCCCGGTCAAGAAGGTCGTCCGCTGCAACGGCGGCTCGGGCCTGTTGCGCAATCTGCCGCTGGTCGAGGAGCTGCTGAAACGCTGCCGCGCGGCCATCCGCATTCCGCTGACGGTGAAATTCCGCGCCGGCTGGAACGACAAGGAGCTGGTGCACGTGCAACTGGCGCGCATGGCCGAGGCCAACGGCGTCGCCGCGATCGCGCTCCACCCGCGCACGCGCGAACAGGGCTACGCCGGGCGCGCCGATTGGTCCCGTATCGCCGAGGTCAAGGCCGCGGTGAGCATCCCCGTGATCGGCAACGGCGACATCACCACGCCCGAGGATGCGCTGCGCATGGTTCGCGAAACCGCCTGCGACGCCGTGATGATCGGGCGTGCGGCCTCGTCCAACCCGTGGATCTTCCGGCAGATCCAGGAATACGTGGCGACCGGCAGCTATGCGCAACCCACCGAGGAAGAACGCTGGCGCATCATGCACCGCTATTACTCGATGCTGATCGCCGCTGCCGCGCCCGACAGGATCGGCAAGATGAAGCAGTTCGCGACGTTCTTCACGCACGGCGTGCGCAACGGCGCGAAGCTGCGCGCGGCCATCTACCAGTCGCGCCAGGCGGAGGAGATTCTGGCGCGCGTCGACACACATTTCGAACGCGAGGGGAAAGACGCCCAACGCGGCATCGAAGCACCGCCGCCGGAGACCGTTCCGCTGATGCGGGAAGCGCTGGCCTGCCCGGACTGATGAGCCCCGGATGCTAAAGAAAGTCCAAGCCATCACCGACGGCTCCTGCCTGGGCAATCCGGGGCCTGGAGGCTGGGCGTGCATGCTGCGCCACGGCACGCGCGTCAAGGAGCTGAGCGGCGGCGAGCTGAACACGACCAACAATCGGATGGAGCTAACGGCGGCCATCCGTGCGCTGAATGCGTTGAAACAGCCCTGCCATGTCGAAATCGTGACCGACTCTGAGTATCTGAAGAACGGTGTCCAATCGTGGATGGCGCGCTGGAAAAGGAACGGCTGGAAGACGGCCGCGAAGAGACCGGTACTGAACCAGGATCTCTGGGAGGAGCTCGACCGCGCGTTGGGACCCCACACCACGACCTGGGTCTGGACTAAGGGCCATGCCGCCCATGCCAACAACAACCGCTGCGACGAACTGGCGCGCCAGGCCGCGCTCAGGATAAAGTCGGCAGGACAGGCAGGGCACCCCAAGTGAATCTGGCGCTCTACGGCGGCACGTTCGATCCGATCCATCGCGCTCACCTCATCGTGGCCGGCGAGGCAGCCGAGCAGTTCAAGCTGGAAGCAGTGTGGTTCGTCACCGCAGGCCAGCCGCCGCATAAGCCTGCCGGCGGCACGACACCTTATGAGCATCGCCAGCGCATGGTGGAACTCGCCTGCGCTGGCGACCCGCGCTTCCATTCGCCCCGCTTGGAGCAAACCGCCGGCGCCAGCTACACCATCCGCACCATCCAGCGCGTGCGCGCTCGGCTCCAGCCGGACGACCGGCTGTTCTTCCTGATCGGCGCCGACGCCTTCGCCGAAATCGGCACCTGGTACCACGCCGCGGAGGTACTCGCAGCGGTCGAGTTCATCGTCGTCTCACGGCGGGGGTACGTGTATCCCGTGCCTGCGGGGGCGCGGATTCACCGGCTGGAGACGTTGGCGCTGCCTGTGAGTTCCTCCGAGATCCGGCGCACGCTGGAGCAAGG
>JBEKHU010000687.1:0-2735 GCA_050012115.1 Bryobacteraceae bacterium
GCCGCACGGAAATCGAAGTGACCGTGTGGTCCTTCGCCGTCATGGCGTTCTCGATTGTCGTCGACTTCTCGCGCTCCCGCATGTTGTCGGCTGCCGCGAAGAAGCACAACAGCCAGGCGCTCGAAGCTGATGCCTTGCACTTCAGCACCGATATTTGGAGTTCCGCGGTCGTGATCGCCGGCTTGGCCTGCGTCAAGCTGAGCGACCTCTACCCCTCGTTTGCCATTCTCAGAAGCGCCGACGCGATCGCCGCCCTCATCGTCGCGGGCATCGTCTTCTTCATTTCCGGCGAACTAGGGTTGCGCACCGTCCAGGCCCTCATCGACGCGGCGCCCAGGGGATTGGAAGACCGCATCAGGGCCGTCGCCGAAACCGTCCCGGGCATCATCGACTGCCACCAGGTCCGCGCGCGCTACTCCGGCGCGCAGCTCTTTGTCGACGCGCACGTCCTCATCGACGGCCGACAGACTCTCGACCAGGCCCATGCCCTGACCGACGAAGTCGAAGCGGCGATCCAGCGCATCGCCCCCGGTGCCGATGTCACCGTCCACGCCGAGCCCGCCTCCGCCGCGGCGCATTGACCCCGCACCCTCACCCGCCGAAATACCGCAAGATCACCGTACTTCCACCGTGTTCTCGTCCGCGATCGAGGGCGCCCGCCCGACGCCCTGTGAAAAATGCGTCCTAGAAGCTCAACAGCACGTGCCAGATATACAAGTACGCCAGCCCATCGACGTCTTCCCAGACTCTCTCCGCCAGCGCCGCGTCGCCTTTGATCGGCGGCAACTCGCGCACTTTCTCCGCCCACGCCCGGCAGATGCCGGGCCGCGGCTGCGCCGCGGTCACCCAGGTCGGCAGGCCCGCCGTCGTCGCGCGCTTCTCCGCCGCCGGCGTGGGCGACGACGGTGAGCGGTACACGCCGTATTCGCGCGTCGCCTCGGTCATCGCGCGCAGGTTCTCGATCGTCGAGTCGTTCTGCATGATCGCGCTCGCGTCCATGATGTAGCCGCCCTCGGCGCCGATGCTCTCGACCAACTGGCGGCAGCGCGCCCGTACCTGTTCCGGTGTGGCGAACGCCAGCTCGACGTTGGGCACGCCGCCGCTGAGGCAGAACTTCCGGCCCAGCGCCTCGTGCGTGCGCTGCGGGTCGCCGCGGTCGAGGTGGTAGATGATGCTGTGCTCGGGCAGCTCGGCGAAGCTCTCCAGGTGCGCGTCCCACTTGCCTTCGGCGTAGAACAGCGTCTGGTTGCCCTGCGCCCACAGCGCCTCCACGATCGGCTTCAGCGTCGGCCAGTAGATCCTCTCGAAATGCTCCTTCGAGATGAACGGCGTGCATCCGCGGTGCATCCAGATCGGGATCGGAACCTGGTGCGTTGGGTCGGCCCCCGTCAGCGCCAGGTAGCCCAGGTGCGGCATCAGCGCCTGGCAGGCCTGCTCCACCTTCTCCTGGATCTCCATCAGGTCGAAGGCCAGCCCGAGGTACCCGCGCAGCTTGTCGGCCAGAATGTCCAGCGGCGCCTTCAACATGCCGCAGATCGCCGACACCGTGCCGCACTCGCGCCGCATCCGCTCCACCTGCGGGCCGAACGCGGTGAAGTACTCCATCATCGCCATGCCGCTTTTCACGAACGCCAGGTTGTTGCGGAACGTTGCCGCCTGGCCGCGCGCGCAGAACTCGGTCGAGACCCGCGGCAGCCACGTCTCGTACAGGAATCGCACCGGGTCGGCGATCAGCTCGCCGTACTCCTCGCGTTTCATGAACGCGGTCTGCTCGGCGGGCTCGCGGTACTGGAAACAGACGTCGGCGTCGACGTCGATGCCAGGTACGCCGTAGTAGGTCAGGCCCGCCGCCTGCGTGAGCCCCGTCCAGACGTACACCATGTTCGGTACGGTCGCGTCCCAGTCGTAGTCGTGGCAGCAGCGGATGATCGCCTCGAACGCCTTGCGGTAGTCGTGCGTCACCTCCTGGCACGTAAAGCCGGCGTGGCGCGCCGTGATCTCCGCGGCGAACGGGCGCAGCGGCACCCGGTCGGGCATGCCGTTGTGCATCGCGCACACGTAGCGCGCCATGCGCGCGGCATACAGTTCTTCGGTGGACGTCTGGAGCATCGAGTGCCTCCCGCTCGCCCGGCGCCGCTCTCGTCCGCGGAGCGCGCGGGCTGCACTGATTCTACAACCGATCCGCGGGCCGCTACGGGCTGCGCGCGCTGACTCTGGCCAGGCTGACGGAGCGCACCTGCAGCCGCATGGAGCGGCGCTTCGTCTGGCGCCAAGAGCCCGGCCATATCCGGCCGCCCTCGCTCGCGCCGGACCCGGTCAGCCGGCCATTGGCCGAGCTGAGAAAGAGCTGGAAGGCGCTGCGCATGATGCCGTCGCCGAGCAGCTCCCCGTCGAGGTTGACCGAAAGCGTGAATTCCGGTTTCTTGGGCGAACGCTTCTTGGGCTCCTGGTACATGCCGCCCGCGATTTCAGCGTGCCCGATGGTTCCGGCGATGGAACCGTCGGGCAGGATCCCGATGTCCACGGGCAGGATCTGGACCGATGTCCAGTCGTTCGAGATGCGGCCCTGCCCGCGCCAGTGGCCCACCAGCTCCGGGGGTGGCA
This sequence comes from Bryobacteraceae bacterium, assembly GCA_050012115.1. Classification (GTDB taxonomy): domain Bacteria; phylum Acidobacteriota; class Terriglobia; order Bryobacterales; family Bryobacteraceae; genus CAIVVT01. The sequence goes on from JBEKHU010000687.1 coordinate 2,605, forward strand.
CAGCGGAGCCGGGCCTCTCCCCGGCTGAAGCCGCAGTGGCCAGCATCAGCAGCAAGATCCACGCGGCGACGGCGCGCGCCCGATGTCGTTTCAACTCTTTTCCGAAGACGTGCTTCACGTGGCGCCTTTCC
>JBEKHU010000688.1:0-2730 GCA_050012115.1 Bryobacteraceae bacterium
CGGGTCGCAGGCCTACGCTTCAGCCGCCCCCTGCAACTCCCTCAAGCCAAAGCCCCTGCCGCCTGTGAACTGGTCCACTTTCCCGCCGCCCCAGTGGTCTAGTTTTACTCCGCCCTTGACACACAGCCGCCATCCTTTGATCCCGCGAGTTGCATGTTTTCCTCGCCTGCAAGCTCAGTGCGTATAACCTCACCACGGATCAAGGAACAGTGACAGTGGATGTCTGGAAGATCACCACCGGCACGGCGATTCCGACTGTCTCAAACACCATCACGGCCTCGTTGATCCCGGCGATCAGCGCGGGTACGGCAATCCATTCAACAACCCTGACCGGTTGGACGACTGCTGTGAGTGCGAACGACATTTTCGGGTTTAACTTGAAAGCCGTAGCCTTGTGCGTGCCTTCGCGCTGCTTGGCCGTCGCCTTCTCACCGGACCTGCCCGCAGACCCGGCAGATCGCAGCGCCGTGTTTCTTGACGGTCGAACTTCCAACGCCAGGGATCGCGAGCAAATCGTCCGGCGCGACGGGAGGCCTCTGGGCGATCGCGCGGAGCGATTGGTCTCTGAGGATCTTGAACGCCGGCACGCGGCGCTTCTTGGCCTCTGCAAGACGCCAGACGCGCAGCTTCTCTTCGAGCGCCGTGTTGCTCGCAGTCGGCGTTTCAGTAGCTTGCGCCGCCCGGGAAGAACGTGGTGCTTTCGCGGCTGTGCCCCTTTTCGGCTTGGGCGCGGGCTTGCGACGGTGGCGCTTGGCCGGGCTGATCACTTCCTTCAAGGTGAACTCAACCTCGGCTTCATCGGAGAGACCCTGCCCGTCTCGGGACAGGCTTACGCGACGGTAGGGAATGCTCTTGCCGTCTTTCTCGAACACCGCATCGGTCACGTGCAGGACGCCTACGCGGGCCAGCGCCGCGAGCACTTCTTCGAAGTCGTCGCGGCTCAGCTGTTCCCCGCGGAACAGGTCTCCATACAGCTTTCCGGTTGAGCGGGATGGCCCGTGCCGCAGGGCCTTCAGGGCGGCGCGCGCCGCTTCCTTTTCCACATTCGTCGGATCGCGGAACCGTTGGGCTACGCAATCTTGCGGTGCACAAAAATCGCAGATGCCGCAGGCCTTCTGCCCGTCGGCGTAGTCGCCGAAGTGGCGCACCAGCGCGGACATGCGGCATTGGCTCGTCCCCGTGTAACGCATCACCAGCTCGATCTGCGCGCGCCGCCGTTCCAATTGGATCGAATACGAATCGCGCCAGTCGTCCTGGCCGCGCGTGGCGTTCTCGGCGTAGTCGAGCACCGCGCCGCCGTGGATCCAGAGCTTCTCCAGCGCCTTTTCAAAAGCTTCCGCGTCCATCCGGAGCCGCTGGCACAAAGCATCCTTCGGCTGAGGTTCCGCATTCAGCAACGCATAGATCTTGTCCAGAACTGCGATATCCGGATAATCCCGCTCGAAAAAGAAGTCGTGCGTGTAGCGGTCACCGTAAGAGTGCATCAGGATGGTGCGGCTCGGCTGGCCGTCGCGCCCCGCACGTCCGATCTCCTGGTAATAAGCCTCCAGGCTCGCCGGCAAAGCCACGTGGATGACCGTGCGTATGTCCGGCTTGTCGATACCCATTCCGAACGCAATCGTGGCGACGACGGCCGCGAGCCGGTCTTCGAGAAATCCATGCTGCACGCGCTCCCGCCGGGCGGGTTCTAGCCCAGCGTGGTACTCCGCCACGGGAAACAGCGCGGAAAGATCGCGCGTCAGCACCTCGGCCTGTTTGCGCGTCGGAGCGTAAATGATGGCAGGCCTGCGCGCGGGGTCACTCAGCAGCTCGCCGACGAGCTCCGAACGCCGCGACGGGGGGACTTCCACCACCTCAATAGCGAGGTTCTCGCGGCGGAAGCCATGGATGAACAGCGCCGGGTGGCCAAGTCCGAGTTGCTCGACGATGTCGTGCTGAACGGTGGGCGTTGCGGTGGCGGTGAGCGCAATGACCGGCGCCGGGCGAAGCGCGGGCAGGTATTGGCTCAGTTTCCGGTAGTCGGGACGGAAGTCGTGGCCCCACTGCGAAATGCAGTGTGCCTCGTCGATCGCGACCAGCGCCGGCTTCCGTTTGGCCAGCATCTCCGGGAACCCAGTCACGCGCAGCCGCTCCGGGGCAATGAACAGGAACTGGAGTTTCCCGCCGAGATAATCGAGACAGGCTTGCCGCGAGTCGGCCCGGTTGAGCCCCGAATGAATCCGGGCCACGCGGAACCCGAACGACGTGAGCTTCGACGCCTGATCCTCCATCAGCGCGATCAGCGGGCTGACGACCAGCGTCGTGCCGCCCAAGGCCAAGCCCGGCAACTGGTAGCACAGCGACTTGCCTGCACCTGTCGGCATGACCAGCAGGACGTCCCGCCCATCGACTACGGCCCGGCAGACCGCCTCCTGATTTGCCCGAAAGGAGGGAAACCCAAACGCCCGGTGCAGCAATTCATCCAGGGGCTCTCCCTGCATTGCCACAATCGGGCCGCTCCGTTGCTCTTCCCCTGCCGCCACCCCCGACTCTGGGCGGTGCCGATGGTCCGCGCGAGCTCCTCCGGTGGCACCAACGGATGCCGCCGACTCTCCAATGGGCCTCGAGGTTGAGGAGCTACTGCGATCCCCCTGGTCTGCCCGCGACACTGCGGTCGTACCAGCCGGTGCCCGGGAAGATGCCAATGTCTGTCGCCCGTCCTGCCCGACACGCTCCACGACCTTGCGGACG
>JBEKHU010000689.1:0-2728 GCA_050012115.1 Bryobacteraceae bacterium
GACCCTGGAGCTTGAAACGGAAGGTCCGGACAACTATGACCTGATGATGCTCGATGGGCGGTTCGACATGATCCGTCCGCGGGAGCATTCGGCGCAGATCCCCGGACCGGATCGGGAAGAGCTGGAGCGTATATTCAAGGGCGACGGCGACCGCGTGAACACGCTGGTCTGCACGCCGACGCTGGAGTTAGGCGTAGACATTGGGGCGTTGGATTCGGTGTTGATGCGCAACGTGCCGCCGTCACCTTCAAACTACTGGCAGCGTGCGGGCCGGGCTGGCCGTCGTCATCGGATGGCGTTGATTCTGACCTATGCGCGGGCACACTCGCATGACAGACCATACTTCAATGAGCCGTTGAAGTTGCTTTCCGGGGAGATCGCGCCGCCAAGCTTCAATCTGCGGAATGACGTGATGGTCCGGAAGCACGTTCATGCCATCGTATTGACCGGCCTACATCGTATGTCGCGTCCCAACTCTGAACTCGCCAATGCCGAGCAGATGGAGTTGGTTGAGGTGCTGGGGCGTTGTTTTCCGAATCGGGTTCGGGAGTACTTGTTCGAGAGTAGCGGGGAAGTGCGGCGACGACTGCCCGATTTTTCTTCGTTACGAACCGTTCTCAGCAGACACGTGGACCGGCTGCATGTCGGCGTGGTGGAGGCATTTCGGCAAGGATGGCCGGAGGATGACGCCCGCGTTGTCGAGCCTGCGACTTTACGGACCCACATCGAGGATATGGGTGGGCAACTTCAGTCGGTCGTAGAGCGTCTGAAGCGCCGTTTGGACTGGGCGATCGACCAGATGAATCGCCTCGATGGGGTTCGACGCAAGCAGGGGACGCTCGATCCCGAGCAGGACGCGCTGCGAAATCGCTGTGACCGGTATGTGAAGCGGCTCAAGGGAAGTGATCCCCGCAAGCGAAGGGACGCCGAAGGCTTTGATGACACGAACACTTACAGCGTACTGGCTGCCGAGGGTTGCCGAACGAGGTGGCGTACGGGATCTGGAATTGGAAAAAGCTGTGGAAAGAGTGCGGGGCGCCTGGCGGCCCCGGCCACAACTCTTAAGGAATCGCTCAAGGAACAGGCCGCCGGGGAATGGGCTGCGATGGTGGAGGCATCGAGCTACAGCCGTTGGGGTCGTTGTAGAAGCTCAGGGCGGCGGCAGCGGTCAGAGGCGGGCGCCCGGATCCCGTGTGCGGGAGGGCGCTGCCGGAAGGTGGCCCCAGCCATCACCACACACCGCTTCGGATTGTGGTGACGCGCCATCCGGAAAATGGGCGGTGCAATGCCGACTTTCCGGTCGCAATCCGGAACAACCGAGCTCGGGCTAGGCGTATGCGTGACTGAACCCGATCAGTCTTCGTCTTCCCGAGTCCAATTTGAACACGATCGTTTGGGCGACGGTGGTGATCGTGGCAGGCGGAGCCGCATTGTGATGGCGGCCTCGCTACCGAGCCGCGACTGCGCAGGACCAGTTGGGGTAGGAATCGCCCTTGTGGCGATTGTTCTTCCAGTGCAGGGGCTGGAGGTTGGCGAGATCGTCGCTCCCGCCCTTAGCCACCGGCTTCATGTGGTCAATCTCCCACCCGTACTCGGTCGTGCTCCCATGCTGCGACCTTGCGATCCAGGCTCCGCAGGCGTCCTTGCGGTAGACTGCGGGGTCGTTCCCGCTGACGATCTGGGCCTTATTCCAGACCTGGGCGATCGTCTGCGCATCAAACTGACCGCCGCGGGTGTTCGTGTTTGGATTCCTCATAAACACCTCTTACAGGGGCTGTGAATTGGTCCGATGCCGGGTCCGGATCGAACCTCCCCAATCCGTATGCGGGCGACCATCGGAGTTTCTACGCACAGTGGTGAACTTTTTTGGGGAAAATGTTCCCGGTGCATTCGCATAGGTGTTGGGGCTGCTAGTCAGGGCGGGCCACACCGGACTCCGCGGGGAGGGTGACGGTCTATGGTCCAGTGGGACCGCATAGATTGGGAACGGCTGTACAAAGTTCTCCGTGTTGCAGCGGCGGCTGCTACTCGGGGTGCGCCGGAGACGTTCGACGTCGGGGTTTCGGCGACAGATTTGGTGCAGGAAACCATCCTGGCGTTCTGCGAATCATCAAATGGATTGGGGTGGAACCCGGATAGGGGGCCGATTGAGAAGTTCCTGGTGAGCGTGTTGTGGAACAAGGCCCGAACGCATCTGCGCCGGCAGAAGAAGGTTGGAGGATCTGTAGACGACACGGACGCCCCGCCACCCCAGGCGACGGTGCTGCAGCCGACCGTTGCGTGCGAGGTGCAGTTTAAGGATCTTCGCGACAGACTCTACGGAGCGGTTGACGGTGACCAAGACTTGCGGGACCTCATTGCTGCGACAGAGATGACGACCGGTGCCCACAACGTGAACCAGGAGATTGCAGAGATCATGGGTAGAACCCCGCGTGAGGTCGTGAACATGAAGCGGCGGCTGATGAACCTGCCTAGAGTGAGGGAAATCCTATATGGCCAGCGATAAGCAGCCCAAGAACGTCCCGGAGGTGGAGTTCCTTGACAAGCTGTTTGGCGATGTCACCGAGCTGAACGATGACGAACTCGATCTTCTGTATGAGGCGGTGGCACCGGCGGAGGACGCATGTGCAGCTCTGCACGACCTCGCCGAGCAGGCAGCCGTAAAACTCCGCAACGCCGGAAAGGTACCGCCCGACCATGTTCAAGCGATATTGCGGGCCACGAGAAC
>JBEKHU010000690.1:0-2726 GCA_050012115.1 Bryobacteraceae bacterium
TTGGGGCTGATCACCGAAGAGATGGCCTGTGTGGCCCGGTCTGAAAGCCTGCCGCCCGCCCTGGTGCGTGACGAAGTCGCCCGTGGCCGGATGATTATCCCATCCAATATCAACCACTTAAGCCTGGAGCCGATGGCCATCGGCATCGCTTCGAGATGCAAGATCAACGCCAACATCGGCAACTCGGCAACCGCCTCAAACGTCGAGGGCGAACTCGAAAAACTCCAGTACTCCATCAAGTACGGCGCCGACACGGTGATGGACCTTTCCACCGGCGGCAATATCCCCGAAATCCGCCAGGCGATCATCGATGCGTCGCCGGTGCCCGTGGGGACCGTCCCCATCTATGAAGCCCTTGCGCGCGTCCGGCGCATCGAGGACCTGAGCGCGGCCGTCATGCTCGAAGTGATCGAGGAGCAGGCCGCCCAGGGCGTCGACTACATGACCATCCATGCCGGCGTCCTGGTCCAGCACATCCCGCTGACCACGCGCCGCATTACCGGCATCGTCAGCCGCGGCGGGTCGATCCTGGCCGAATGGATGGTGAAGAACCACCGCCAGAACTTCCTTTACGAGCACTTCGAGGAGATCTGCCGGATCTTTCAGAAGTACGACGTCAGCTTCTCGCTCGGCGACGGGCTGCGGCCCGGCTCCCTCGCCGATGCCAGCGATGAAGCGCAATTCGCCGAATTGAAGACCCTCGGCGAGCTGACCAGGATCGCCTGGGATCACGACGTGCAAGTGATGATCGAAGGCCCCGGCCACATTCCGATGGACCAGATCCAGCTCCAGGTGGAGAAGGAGATGGAGCTGTGCGCCGAGGCGCCCTTCTATACCCTCGGACCGCTGGTCACCGACTTCGCCCCGGGCTACGATCACATCACCAGCGCCATCGGAGCGGCCATGATCGGCTGGTACGGTGCCTCCATGCTGTGCTACGTGACCCCCAAGGAGCACCTCGGCCTGCCGAATAAGGAAGACGTCAAGCAGGGCATCATCGCCTACAAGATCGCCGCCCACGCCGCCGACATCGCCCGCCATCGCCCCGGCGTCCGCGAGCGCGACGACGAGCTGTCCCGCGCGCGCTACCGCTTCGATTGGAACCGCCAGTTTGAACTCGCCCTGGACCCCGAAACGGCGCGCGCCTACCACGACGAGACGCTGCCCCAGGAGGGCTTCAAGGAGGCACACTTCTGCTCAATGTGCGGTCCGAAGTTCTGCTCCATGAACATCTCGGCCAAGCTCGAGCAATTCACGGAAAGCGACGCGCGGAGCGTGCTCGACGGTGCGAAGGATGCCGCGGAACCCGGGCTGGTGAACATCTCCGGCGATTGAAGACCGGCGCTTCCTCAGGCGACCAGCTGATTCACCAGACGCGCGAGTTCCTGCAGATCCAAAGGCTTGGGCAGGACGGCGTTGGCGCCCAACAACTCGGCTGTGCGCAGGAACTGCCCTGCGAAGGCGCCCGAAACGGCAACGATCTTCAGGTCTTTGCGCGTCGTTCTGAGTGTGCGTATCGTCTCGATGCCTTCCTGCTCGGGCATGACGAGATCGATAATCAGCAGGTCAGGGTCGAAGGTCCTGACCTGTTCCAGGGCATCCAGGCCGTTGCAGGCAATCGCCGTCTCAAACCCGAGTCCCGTAAGATACTCGGTCAACAGTCCTCTAATCGCCGCCTCATCGTCTACGATGAGGATTCGTTTCCCCGGCAAAACGCCTCCCTGCTGTGCCTGGCCCAAGGATTCATTCCCGGACCCTGAACTCTCATTCTATCGGAGGATCACCGCAGGAACTAAGCTAATCCGATAGTTCAAGTCAGTTCCTGAGCATATAGACGGCGATTTCCGCCCTCAGGTTCGGTAGCCCGCTGATCCGCTTGTGCCCGCTCAGGAAAAACCGCCGCTCGATGCCCCAGCCTTGCGACCGCACCAGTTCCTCGAAATCCAGCACCGTCAGGAAGTGGATGTTTGGCGAATCGTGCCAGGCGTACGGAAACAGCCGCGTCCGGGGCGCGCGCCCGCTCACCAGGTGCGAGAACCGCACGCGCCAGTGGCCGAAGTTCGGAAAAGCGATAATGGCGTGGCTCCCGATCCGCAGCATCTGGGTCAATACGTGCAGCGCCCGGCGCGTTTCCTGCACGGTCTGGCTCAGGATGACGCAATCGAAGGCCTTGTCCGGGTACTCGTTCAGACTGTTCTCGACGTCTCCCTGATACACCGGAACCCCGCGAGCGACCGCTGCCTGAACCAGCTCCGGCTTCAGCTCGATCCCGCGCGCTTCCACCCCTTTCGTCGCTTGCAGGAACGCCAGCAGCGCGCCGTCGCCGCAACCCAGGTCGAGCACGCGGCTCCCCTGCGGGATCAGCTCCGTGATGAGCGCGTAGTCGCTGCGCCCCAGCACCTCCCGAACCTTCACCTCGCCGCCTCCGCTTCCCTCTGGCAGCGGGCCAGAAACCCGCGCAGGATGCCCGTCTGCTCCCCTACGTCCACCAGAAACGCGTCGTGCCCGTAGTTCGAGGTCAGTTCGCAATACGTCACATCGTGATTGCGGCTGCGCAGCGCGTTGACAATTTCCAGCGACTGGTAGCTCGGGTACAGCCAGTCGGAGGTAAAGCTGATCACCAGGAAGCGGCACTGCGCGCGCTCGAGCGACGCCGCCAGGGACGGGTAACCCGCCGTCAGGTCGAAGTAGTCCATCGCCTTGGTGATGTACAGATACGAATTCGC
>JBEKHU010000691.1:0-2712 GCA_050012115.1 Bryobacteraceae bacterium
CCGCCGGCCCGGCTCCCCGATTTTCCGCCACTGGCCTAATTCCCCTCGGCCAGCAGCTTGCGCGTCAGGGCCACGGCCGAGTTGGCGTTTTCGCCGTACCCGTCCGCGCCGATCTCGCTTGCGTACTGCGAGGTCACCGGAGCGCCGCCTACCAGCACCTTCACGTTTTCCCGCACGCCCGCCTGCTTCAGCGCCTCGATCGTCGTCTTCATCGCCGGCATCGTCACCGTCAGCAGCGCCGACAGGCACACCACCTGCGCGCCCTTCTCCTTCACCGCTTCGATGAACTTCTCCGGTGACACGTCGGCCCCCAGGTCGAGCACCTCGAACCCGCCGCCCTCCAGCATCGAGGCCACCAGGTTCTTGCCGATGTCGTGCAGGTCGCCTTTCACCGTACCCACCGCGACCCGCCCCGCGGATTTCGCGCCCGACGCCACCAGCAGCGGGCGAATTAGAGCCATCGCCGCCTTCATCGCCCGCGCCGCCAGTAGCAGTTCGGGCACGAAGTACTCCTCCGCCTCGAACCGCCGCCCCGCCTCGTCCATCGCTGGCACCATGGAATCCGTGACCAGCTTCAGCGGCTCGACGCCCTCGTCCAGCGCCTGCTGCGTAATCGCCGCGGAGGTTTTCGCGTCTCCCTCCAGAACGGCCGTATGAAGTTTTCCTAAATCTGCCATTGTCCTCTCCGCAGAGCGTCTACCGCCCGTTGAATTCTCTCACCGCGTCCAGCATCGCCACAATGTTCCCGACCGGCGTCCCGGCCTGGATATTGTGGATCGAGTTAAAAACGAATCCGCCGTTCTTCGCGAATACCTCGCACCGCCTCAGCACCTGCTCGCGCACCTCGCCCGGCGTCCCGAACGGCAGCGTCTTCTGCGTGTCCACGCCCCCGCCCCAGAACGTGATCCGCTCGCCGTACTTGGCCTTCAGCCCTTCCGCCTCCATGCCCGCCGCCGAGCACTGCACCGGATTCAGGATATCGAAACCCGCCTCGATCATCGACTCGATGAACCGCTCCACCGACCCGCAGGAATGTTTGAAGCACTTCCAGTTCGTGTTGCGGTGCATCCAGCCGCACACCTCGCGGTAGTACGGCAGCCACAGCTCGCGGAACGTCGCCACCGAGCAGAACGAGGAACTCTGCGTCCCAAAGTCCGTGCCGCACAGGAACACGACGTCGATCAGTTCCCCCGCCGCCGCGCGGATCTTCTCCAGGTTCTTCAGCCCCATCTCGCGTTGCCGGCTGAACACCGCGTGGATGTACTCCTGCCGGCTGCGCGTGCTCATGTACCACTCGGCCACGTCGCGGATCCCGCGCGGGTCCTTCATCCCCGGCGCCGGCACCAGCGCGATGTCCCCGAACGCCGTGCCTCCCAACCCCGCCACCACGGCCCGCCCCGTCGCCCGTGCCGCCCGCGCGTCCGCCGCGATCTCCGCCACCTCGGCGTCCGTGATCTCGGTAAACTCCTCGCAGTTGTCTTCCGGGTTCAGCCGGTTCTCGTCGAAATGCTTCTGCCTCACGATCGTGTCGAAGAACTGCCCGCCCTTCGGCATCCGCCCGCTCGGCGCCGCCGTCCGGTCGCCCTCCGGGTAGATCAGCGTGTCGCCCTTCTCGTCCGTGGTCGTCTCGAACCCGCCCCCCACCAGCACTTCCAGGCCGTTGAACTTCCACGCCTTCCAATTCTCGTTGCGGAACCCGAACATCGTGCCCCGCCGGTACAGGCCCTGCGTGTCGATGCCCATCGCCCGCTGCAGGTCGTCCTCGATCAGCCCCAGCATCTGGTACGGCTCGTGCACCTTCACCGGGCCCTTCTCGAGTCCGTAATGCTCCCTCAGCGCCGCCACGCAGCTCACGTGCACGCCCGTCACCGCCGTCGCACCGAAATCCATCGGCACTCGCGCCGGTTGCCGGTGCGCCACGGCGTCCAGCACCAGTTGGCGGGAAAGGCTCGGTGTCGTCAGGGTTGCCACGCCGGACACTCCTTATCTATGGGAATCTGCGTCGATCCTACCGGAATCTCCGGTTTACGGCAATTGCGGGACCAGCGGCCGCATCCATTCTATCGTCACTCCATCTGGACGCGCGCCCGGCCGGTTCGGTCGTCCTACCGCCCGTTGAACTCCCTCACCGCGTCCAGCATTGCCACAATGTTCCCGACTGGCGTCCCCGCGAAAACCGGGGACTGACGTCTCTGTCCTAGGCGCGCACGACTCTTTCGATCCATCTCCTGACTCTTCTGTGCCGTGTGGACAGAGCCGTCTGTCACCCGTGTTTTCGCCACTGGTCGAGGGCCTTCACCCTACCGCCCGTTGAACTCCCTCACCGCGTCCAGCATCGCCACGATGTTCTCCACCGGCGTCCCGGCCTGCACGTTGTGCACCGTGTTGAAGACGAACCCGCCCCTCGGCGCGAACACCTCGCATCGCCGCAGCGCCTGTTCCCGCACCTCCGCCGGCGTCCCGAAAGGCAGCGTCTTCTGCGTATCCACGCCTCCGCCCCAGAACGCGATCCGCCCGCCGTACTCCGTCTTCAGTTGCTCCGGCTCCATCCCCGCCGCCGAGCACTGCACCGGATTGAGAATGTCGAAGCCGGCCTCGATGAACGGCTCGATGAATCGCCGCACCGATCCGCACGAATGTTTGAAACATTTCCACTTCGTATTGTGGTGAATCCACCCGCAGATCGCGCCGTAGTGCGGCAGCCACAGCTCG
>JBEKHU010000692.1:0-2711 GCA_050012115.1 Bryobacteraceae bacterium
CGGCGTCGCTGCATCAGGGTTTCCCCCATTGTGCAAGATTCCCCACTGCTGCCTCCCGTAGGAGTCTGGCCCGTGTTTCAGTGCCAGTGTGGCCGTGTGCCCTCTCAGGCCGGCTACCGATCGTCGCCTTGGTGAGCTTTTACCCCACCAACTAGCTAATCGGCCGCGGACTCCTCCTTCGGCGCCTTTCGGCTTTCTTCTCTCGAACTTATGCGGTATTAGCCTCGGTTTCCCAAGGTTATTCCCCACCAAAGGGTAGATGATCCACGTGTTACTCACCCGTGCGCCGCTTTACTCAGGATTGCTCCCTTTCTCGCTCGACTTGCATGTGTTAGGCGCGCCGCCAGCGTTGATTCTGAGCCGGGATCAAACTCTCATGTAAATTTGTAGAGTTGATCTTGGACCCGGTCGGAACTCAAGACTGATCGAAAATTGACTTTGCGTTCAACCAGATTTTCAAAGATCTGAGCAGAGACAGACGATCTTTCGAAGATCTGTACCCTGCTGGCCTCGAAAGCTGATCGACAACACTTTGCCGCGATTTTCTTAAAACCCGGCCTGGTTGTCGAAACTTGGGAAACTCACTTCGGCCGCCATCCGAGCGGGCGAATCGCTCTCGCGCTCACACCCCTGCTCGCGGCTTGCCGTTGCCCATCTGCCAGACTAACAAATCCGATCGGCCTTCGCAAGCCCCATCCGTTTTTGCCAGCCGCGGCAGACGTCTCTTGCCGTACAAACCGAGCGTAGCACCCCCGCAACCGCCCCCGCAACAAACTGCAACATGAAATCACATTAATATTTTCAGTTTGGACCGCAACTTGCTTCTCCCCCGCGACTTTCACCCCTCTCCCGCCCATGCTATGCTGACTGGCGACCGTGCTCAGTCGTCAGCAGCGTTCGCTTCGCCCGTTCCTGTTCGCCGCCGATCTGTTGCTGCTCTGGCTGGCCTTCGAACTGGCCTACCGCACCCGCACGATCCTGCCCTTCGAGCGCGTCTTCTTCCTGACCCCCACCGTCCGGGCCAGCGTCCTCTTATTTACATTGGCCGCCTGGCCGATGGCCGGCCTGTGGCTGGGACTCTACGAGCGCCCGCTGCTCGAGCCTCCGGCCAGCGTTGCCTGGCGCGCCGTGAGATATTCTCTGGGCCTGCTCGTAGCGCTCGTCGTCTTTGAGTACTTCACGCGGCTCGACCTCAGTCGTCCCTTCCTGGCCCTGCTGTGCTGCTACGCCGCGGTTCTGACGGCCCTGGCTCGTCTGCTCGTGGATTTACTGGCGCGGCGCTACTGGACCCGCCTGGCCGAGCCGCGCCGCCTCTATGTCGCCGGAACCGGCGAGGAAGCCCGGCGCATCGGCGCTCTGATCGAACAGTCTTCTGATTTCGGTCTGCGCCTGGACGGCTTTCTGGGCGACGCGCCAGGTGAATTGACACTCCAGCGAAGCTACCCCGTTTACGCCATCCGAGCCTTCCCGGAACGCCTGAAAAGCGCGGTCGTGGACGAGGTCATCGTGGCCGTCGAGGGATCGCGCTTGCCAGACATCGAGGACCTGCTCGAAGTGTGCGAGGAAGAGGGCGTCCATCTGCGGCTGAGCCTCGATTTCTTCCCCCACCGCCGCGGTTCGGTGTCGCTCGAGCGGATCGGGACCACGCCGCTGCTGACGCTGTCGCGCACTCCATCGGACGAGGCTCTCCTGCTGCTCAAACGCTTCACCGACATCCTGGTCGCGGCCCTGGCGCTCATCGTTTTTTCCCCGCTGCTGGCCCTGATCGCACTGTTGATCCGCGCCAGCTCGCCCGGCCCGGTGCTCTTCCGGCAGCAGCGTTGCGGCCTCAACGGGCGGCGCTTCACCCTGCTGAAGTTCCGCACGATGGTGGCCGGCGCCGAGCAGCGCCAGGCCGAGTTGGCGCACCTCAACGTGAAGCAGGTCAATTTCAAGATTCCCGACGATCCCCGCCTGACCACCGTGGGGCGCTGGCTGCGCAAGTTCTCGCTGGACGAGTTGCCGCAGTTATGGAACGTGTTGCGCGGCCAGATGTCGCTGGTCGGACCCCGGCCCGCGATCCCCGGCGAGGTGGAACAATATAAGCGGTGGCAGCGTCGCCGCCTGCGCATGCGTCCCGGGCTCACCAGCCTGTGGGCCGTGCAGGGGCGCGACGCGCTGGGTTTTGAGGAAACGATGCGGCTCGACCTGGCCTACATCGACTCCTGGTCGCTGGCCCTGGACTGGTCCATTTTGTTGCGCACCATTCCGCGGGTCGTGACCGGGAAAGGAGCACATTAGACCATGCAACTGATCCCGACCGAGCAGGAAGTGATCGACCTGTTGAAACAGACCGGCGCGCTGCGCTACGGGCACTTCGAGTACCCCAACGGACTGCATTCGGACATGTATCTGCAGCCCGCGCTGGCGATGCGCCGCTACCAGTCGGCCAAGCTGCTCAGCGTGGCCCTGAGCCGCAAGCTGCGCGCGAACTCCGAGATCCGGGCGATCATCCCCGAGCTGAGTATCGTCGCCCCGGCCACCGGCGGCCTGCCGGTGGCTTACGGCGTGTGCGAGGCGTTGCGCGCGCACCAGGTCTACTGGGCCGAGCCCGCCGACCAGGGCGGGCCGTTGCGTTTCCGGCCGCACCTGCACCCGGCCCCAGGCGAGAAGGTGCTGATAGTGGACGACGTGCTGCGCAGCGGCCGCAAGCTGACCGAACTCAAGGGCAT
>JBEKHU010000693.1:0-2709 GCA_050012115.1 Bryobacteraceae bacterium
TGTGGCGGAGCGCCTCGATATCGCGGTTGATCGTCGTATCGGTCACTGCTTTTGCGGCGTGGCGGTTCTTGCGGTAATCGATGACCAGCCCTTTGTGAATGCGCCCGATGGCCATCTCGCTCCAGAACGGGAGCAAAAGCTTGAGGCGGTCGGTGTGCCACGGCTTCGCGTCACCCTCCGCCAGAAACCGGGCGGCGAGTTCCCCGAAGGACATGTGGGGCGCGGGTTCAACGACATGATGGCGCTTCAGGTTGAGTTCCTCCTTGAAGCGCTGGTCGATCAGTTCGGCTTTCCGGCGGTTGCCGGTGCCGGTGGATTGCGAGTAGCGGACGCCATCCATGGAGACGTAGCTCCACCAGACGCCGCCCCGCTTGAAGAGACTCACGGGACAATTCCTCCTTTCTGCTGCTGCCGAAGCAGCCAGCGAATGATCTGATTGCGATAGAAAATGAGCTTTCCGTTCTGGGTCAGGCGATGGTGCGGCAGCCCGGCCGGCAGGTACCGCTGGCGCACCGTCCAGGCCGAGCAGCCGATCAGTCGGGCGGCCTCACGTATCGAGAGCGGCGCTCCCAAAGGCTCCGACAATGTGGACGGCGCCGCGTCATCGGGGTGCGGGCAACGCTCCGGGCAGCTCTGCCCGATGTCCGGCACCGCTAAGACCAATGGATTCTTGAGCTGCGGGAGCGCGGGCAAACCCGACTTCCGTAGGAGGACTGAGGTCCGATTGGTCATCAGTCCCTCCTCCCGTCTTCGCGGTCCCGCTTGCGCTTGAGCAAGTCATAGATAGCCTTGCGGAACCAGGACGGAATCTGTTTCCACATCCACCAGAGAATCCCCAGGGCGATCAGCGGCATCGCGAGCGCAACGAGGGCAGCCGGGTTGTTCAGGATCTCGCGGAGCACGGCAAGGGCGGCCAGTGCCGACGCAATGGTAAGGAGAACGCCGGGAATGCACGAAAGAACGAACTCAAGGAGCGGAGCCCACCAGGGAACCTTCGGTTGCGGCGTCGAGAGATCCCGGCTGCCGCACTTCGAACAGGCCTGGGCTTTCCGCGGGTTCGGGTGCATCCGCGGACAGAGCTTCACGTTATAGCTCCGGCCGCAGAAGTTGCAGAAGAGCGGTTCCCCGGCCGTGATGCGATCGCAGTTGTAGCAGTACTTCATAGAGCCTCGATGAGCGGCAGGTGCGCGTCATTTTTCGGGCGCTGCCAGATGGGTGACCAGAAACCCTCACGGTGGACGGCGTCGAACGTCGTGAACCAGAAGATCTTTTCGGTGAGGGCGGCGGTTGCGGCACGGAGCGAAACGATTCGGCGCTCAGAATCAGCAACCACGAGCGTTCGAAACTGGACCTGCCCGAAGCGCTCCGCGAAGGTGCCCGACACGGCGTGTCGAAGATAGGCCTGCACCTTCGCGCGCCAGACGGCGCGGCTCTCATGGCCGAGGTCAACCTCGACGAAGGCGGCGAGAATTCGCCTCGGGGGCGCTACTTCGAAATATCCGTCGGGGATAAGCGGCAACCCTGGCTCAAGTGGTTCGTGAAAGGCGAGCCAGCGGATGAACCGGGTGCCGGGACAGGGGATCGGCGCGTACTTCACGGTGCAGTAGAGATCGTTCACCCACAACTGGTGCGTCACGAAGAAATCTGCAACGAGCGTCTCGCCCTGCCGCCGACGCGGGCCGCGACAGGCCACGCCGACGAGCTTTGCGCCCTCCGGCGAAAGGCCATACAGCGCCTTCCGCGCTCCGAGGGCGGTTCCCATGAAGAACCGGCGGAGGAGGCCGGCACGGCTCATCGCGAGGAGTCGGCAATTCGCCCGCGTTGTTGAACCGAATCCAGCGACGCGCTTCGCCTGCTCTCGATCAATGACCCGCATGACGGCGAGCTCCCGCAGCAGGTGCCGGTCGCGGTCCTGGACGATCATTCCCGTTCCGTTATTCCCAGTCATGGAGCGCCTCGCTTGGGGTGCGGTTCACGGCTGCTTGCCGCTCGTGAATCTCTTCCTCGATTGCGGTGCGGCTGCGGGCCCACCGGGCGCGGGAGCGGACGTACAGGTCCGCGGGATCGACCTTGGGGGTCGTGACCGTCGGCACGACGGCTTCCTGCCAAAGGGTGTGGCCGCTTTTCACGACGATGTGACGCCGGGGGAGGTTCTTCAGGCGTTCCGCGAGCGGCCTTCCGCCGTCCAGGGCGTTTGCGATCTGCTGGGCGTCGGCGCTCGAAAGCTGGAAGAAGACATGGGTCCCGACGGCAAGGATCGCGGCGCGCATGTCGGGCGGGTACTGGTCGAGAAACTGGTTGGCCGATACCACGGAGACCCCGAACTTTCTTGCTTCGCTCAGGACCGTTTCGAGCCCGCCGCCGAACGCCACGAGGTTCTGAACCTCATCGGCGTAGACCGTGAAGAGCTCGCGTCTGCGGCGGGAGAACAACGCGTTCTTGATGGCCGTGAAGAACAGCGCGCCGAGCGTGGGCGACTGTTCGCCCAACCGGCCTTTGTTCAGGTTGAGGATGATCCAGCGCCCGGCATCCATGGCTTCAAGCAGCGAGAACGTCGAATGGGCTTGGCCTACGATGTGGCGGAAGTGCGGGTCAGCGGTGAACGCGGACGTCTTGTTAAGGATCGGTTCCCGCATGGTCGCCTGCATCGCATCGCTCTGCGCGTCGTAGCGGAGTTCGAAGTATTGGCGGACCTCGGGATTGGTCAGG
>JBEKHU010000694.1:0-2707 GCA_050012115.1 Bryobacteraceae bacterium
GCCCGAGGTGGAGGCGCCGCCACCGGACGCCGTCAGCCCGGAAGCCGAACGCATCGTCGAGCGGCCGGATCGGAACAACCGGGAACGGGACAGCCGTGACCGGGATAATCGTGAGCGGGACAACCGCGACCGCGACAGCCGTGACCGCGACAAAGTCCGCGAGCGACCTCCGCTGCCTTCGATCTCCGATCTGTTGAAGGAAGGCCAGGAGATCATCGTCCAGATCGCGAAGGAACCGCTCGGGCAGAAGGGCGCGCGGATCACGTCCCACATCGCACTGCCGGGCCGCTATGTCGTTTACATGCCGACTGTCGAGCACCTCGGAGTGTCGCGCAAGATTGGCAGCGACGAGGAGAGGCTGCGGCTCAAGAGGATTCTGCAGAAGCATCGCGAGGGGATCGCCGGCGGCTTCATCATGCGCACGGCGGGCGAGGGCCGGACGGAAGAGGAGATCGCGGCCGACATCCAGTATCTGGCCAATCTCTGGCTCGATATGCGGAGCAAGGCGGAGAAGCGGCGCGCGCCGATGCTGCTGCATCACGACGTGGAAGTGGTTCAGCGCCTGCTCCGCGACCAGTTGACCGATGGCTTCAAGGCCGTCTGGGTGGACAACGAGGATCTTTATGAGCAGGTGCTTCACGCAGTGGAGCGCATCGCCCCGCACCTGCTGAGCCGGGTGAAAATGTACACCCGTCCGGAACCGATCTTCGATGCGTTCGGGATTACGCAGGAGTTGGAAAAGGCCCTGCGGCCGAAGGTCTGGCTCAAGTCTGGCGGCTATATCGTCATCAACCAGACCGAGGCGCTGGTGGCCATTGACGTCAACACCGGCAAGTACGTCGGCAAGTCGAACCGGCTCGAGGACACGATCGTCAAGACGAACGTCGAGGCGGTCAAGGAAATCGTGCGTCAGGTGCGGCTGCGCGACCTGGGCGGCATCATTGTCGTCGATTTCATCGACATGGATGAGCGCAAGAATCGCCAGCGCGTGATGCAGGCGCTGGAAGAGACGATGCGCTACGACAAGGCGCCATACAAGATTCTCCAGTTCAACGACTTTGGCCTGGTGGCCATTACCCGCAAGCGGGTCAAGCAAAGCCTGGAGCGCGCGCTCTGCTTGCCCTGCCCGTATTGCGAGGGCTCGGGCTATGTGAAGAGCGTGGCGACGGTCATCAGCGAGATCCTGGCGCAAGCGCAGAAGTACGCCAAGGTGGTGGACGGCAAGGAGTGCGTGCTGCGAGTCAACCCCGAAATCGCGCGCGTCGTCCAATCCACCGAGACCAAGTACCTCGAGGAGATCGAGGAGATTCTCGGCCGGCCCGTGCTGGTCCTCTCCGACAACCTGCTGCACCAGGAGAAGTTCGACCTGACGTAACCATTCGCATCAAGTGGAAATGAGACGCGCCGGCGATCCACCATGGTCGCCGGCGCGTTTGTGTCTGATAGGGTCGATGCGCGCTGAGGCTGCCGTCGGGATGGGTCCGTCGAAAAGGAGCGCGGGCGCTATCAGGATCGGAACAGCGCCGCCCAGGGCGCGCGCCAGGGACGGCCGAGTAACTGGTTTGCCTCGGCGTCGCCGCTGAATTCCTCGCGCGCGGCATCCCAGCGCAGCTTCCGCCCGGTGGCGAGCGCGATGTTGCCGAGATGGGCGACGGTAGTGGAAGAGTGGCCGGTTGCCACATCGCACGGGCACTTCCCCCCGTCCCTCAGAACTTCGATAAACGCCTGGGCGTGGAGCCGCGTGGCGTCCGCGCCCTGCCGCGTGCGGCGCGCGATTCGCGTCTCTTTGGACAGCTCGCCGGGGCGCGCCAGCCACGGCGCCGGCTTCAGATCCGGATAAACCTCCCACATGATCCGATCGGCGAACAGTGCGCCATTGGTCCCGTAGAAGGCGATTCCGTTGGGACGGTCGAACTCGCCGCGCGCGTTGTAGTAGTTCAGTCCCGGCGTGCGCCCGCCGAGGCCATGCGCGCTGAACAGGCATCCTTCGTAACTCATGACGAAGCCCGGATACTCATACGTGGCCTGGATCAGGTCGGGCTGGTCGCCATCGTCGCTCAACACATACCGGCCGCCGGAAGCGGAGACGGCGACCGGCGCGGCGGCGTTCATCATCTGGTGAACGGTATCGAAGCGGTGCGTGCCGTAGTCGGTGATGACGCCGCCTGCGTAGTCGCGGAACCACCGGAACGTCGGACCGTGACGCAGGCGGTTGTAGGCGTGCTCCGGCGCCGCGCCCAGGTACATGCCCCAATCCAGATCGCCGGGAGCGTTTCCATCCGGCGCGTGGCCAATACCGTCTGGAGACATGTTGGCGTAATTCCAGACGCGCACGAAATGCACCTTCCCGAGTTCGCCGCCGCGGATGATCTCGGCGGCTTCGGCCAGGTGCGGCGCGGAGCGGTGCTGGGTGCCGGCCTGCACGATGCGCCCCGTGCGGCGCGCGGCTTCCACCATGGCGCGCCCCTCGCGGATGTTATGCGCCAGCGGCTTTTCGACGTATACGTGCTTTCCGGCCTCACACGCCAGAATCGTGACCGCCGCGTGCCAGTGGTCTGGTGTCGCGACGACCACGGCATCGATATCCTTCCTTGTGAGGACCTTTCGAAAATCCTGAAGGGCGACCGTCTCACCACCCGCCCAGGCACGCGCCTTTTCAGCCAGAGGCAGCCAAACGTCGCACACGGCCGCCACTTCCACGTCCGGA
>JBEKHU010000695.1:0-2704 GCA_050012115.1 Bryobacteraceae bacterium
CGCCGCCCATGCCGTACATGCCACCCATGCCACCGTACATGCCGCCGAAGCCGAGGCCGGACATGGAGTAATAGAGCTGCATGATCGACATCGCAAGGTAGCCGGCTTGAGCGTATTTGACGCGATAAACATAGGTGTCGCTCTTGCCCGCCACCTTTTTCACCTTGATATCGAGCTTCTTGATCCATTCCTCGACCACATCGAAGGCCACCGGATTGGGGGCCACCGCGACCAGCGTGTTGATGCGGTCGACGGGCAGGAACTTCACGCTCGCCGCCTCCTTGCTGAGCGAGACCGATTGCAGGACGCGTTCCAGTTCCTTGGCTAGGTCGCTGGGCCGGCTGTTGACGATGTCGAAAACTCTCACGCGCTGCTTGGCGAGGGTATCGCTGTCGAACATGGCGACGAGTTCCATCAGGCGGCGGATGTTGCGCCGGCTGTCGAGCACGAGCAGGAGGTTGGCGTTGGGATAGCTCCACACCTTGCCATCCTGGCCGAGAAAGGGCTCGAGCAGTTTGCCGATGTCTTCCACGCTCGAGTACTTGAGGAAAACGAGATTGAGCATCGGCCGCTCATCCTCCGGGATGTCCTTGTCCTGGGATTCCGGCCGGATGGGCATGCGGGCAAGATCGACGAGCGGCACGATGCGGTAGATGCTGCCCATCTGCAGCATCGCGTAGCCGTTGATGCGCAGAATGGTCTGCAGCATGGTGAGCGGATCGACGCCTTTTGTCTCGCCGTACGTGTTCAGGGTGACGCCGCCTTTGACGCGCGGGTCGAGAATGTAGCTGATTTTGGCCAGCTTGGCCAGTTGATCGATGACCTCCAGCAGATTGGCGTTCTGCAGAGAGAATCCGCCGACTGGCGGCGCGTTCTGAATCGCGGCCGCGTTGGCGTTGCTCTGATCGGAAGCCGCCGCCGCGGGTTGCGTATCCGCGGTGGGCTTGGCGGGAGCGGCCTGTCCCGCCGCCGCGGGCTGCGGCGTCGCGGCGGCCGGTCCAGCGGCAGGCTGCCCCACGGCAGCCGGTTTGTCCGCCGCGGCGGGCGCGGGCGGACGGGCAGAACGCACCGGGGTCGGCCTTCCGGGGACAACGTGGGGGTCGACAGGCGCCGGCTGCGGTTGCTGCGCGGTCAGAAGGGCTGGCGCCGCCATCAGCAGCGCCAGACAGGCGGCCGCCCCGAGCAGCCGGAGTCCCGAGGCGCGAGGGCGGGCGTTCAATCGCGTCAGGGCAGTAAAGCCCCCATTCAGGCGTTGCATCATTCCACCTTCTCCCAATGACAACTCTCGCCCATCGGCGTCGGGACGACCACCTTGCGAAAACCATCCGTTATGGTGCCCTCGGGCGAGTCGTCGCCCTTGAGACAGGCACGGTACGATCCAACGCCCGCGCCGAATTTGCCCCGCACGTCCGCTTTCGGAGCGGCGGTCTGCGCGTCCTTCGATTGGGCCGGCGCCGCCGCCACGGCGCTTGCCGCGGGCGGCCTGGCGGACGACTTCTTCGTGGCCGGCGAGGGCCGCGCCGCGGAGGCGGGCTGCTTATTCGCGGCGGCGTGCGCTGCTGGCGCGGGCTCACTGGATGGAGCGGGCCGCTTGGCCGCGGCAGCCTTCTGGGACGCAGCGGCTTTCCCCGATGCGGCGGCCTTTTTCGACGAATCGGCCTTCTTCGACGAATCGGTCTGCGCCGGCGGTGGGACACCTTTCACCGGGGTCGGCATCCCGCGGTAGTGCGGACCGCCAGCCGGCTGCTTCTGTGGTGGCTTTGGCTGCGACGGCTGCGCTTGCGGCTGCGGCTGCTGTTGCTGTTGTTGCTGCTGTGGTTCCTGTTGCTGCTGCTGTTGCGCGGTCAAAGCGGCGGGAGCCGCGATGAGGAACGCCAGCAGAGCGGCTGTCCCGCGCAACCGGTGTCCGGGCGCCTGCGGGGCGCTGTTCGATCGCATCAGGGCAGAAAAGCCCAAAATCAGGTCTTGCATCATTCCACCTTCTCCCAACGACAACTCGTGCCCATCGGTGTGGGGACTGTCACTTTACGAAAGCCATCCGTTACGGTGCCGGCGGGCGAGTCGTCGCCCTTGACACAGCCACGGTACGATCCAACGCCCGCGCCGAATTTGCCCCGCATGTCTCCGGTCGAACCAATGGACTTCAGGTTCTGCGACCGGTCCTCCGCGGCCGCGGAGGACTGTGACGCGGCGGACGCGCCTATCGCAGTCAGCGCGCTGGGCGAGGACCGCCCCGTGGAGGCCGCTTCAGAGGTGGGGGCGGACGCCAGGTCCCGCATCTCCCGGTAACGCGCCGCTACCAGTTTGCCTTCCCAGTCAAACACGACGCCCGCCTGGGTGATGGCCAGCACCTTGAACGCGCCGATCTTGCTGCCGATGGTATAGGAACGCTGTTGGCCGCCGGACTTTTCGGCGAGCAGGACGCGCGGCCCCTGGCCGAAGTTGATGGCGCCGTAGGCACGGGGCAATGGCGGCATCGGCTTGGGCGCCACGATGTCGATAATGACGTCGGGATTCCGGTCCGGACTCAACAGCAACTTTTGCGCCACCTCGACATACGCCGAAGAAGCGGCGGACTCCGGCGCCGGCGGCAGATGGACGACCGGCGGCGCGACGCCGGCTTCGCGCCGATGCAGGAAGCGGGTCTGCTCGGCCAGCCGCTCGCGCCTGAAGTCCAGGTAGCGCCATGCGGCGAATGCGCACA
>JBEKHU010000696.1:0-2699 GCA_050012115.1 Bryobacteraceae bacterium
GGGCCAGTGGTGGGGCAAGGCCGAGCCGATCAACGTCTCGGCCACGATCAGCCCGCGCAATACCAGCGCGCCGGGCCTCATCCGCGGCCTGCGCTTCCACGACGTTCGCATCGACTCCGAGGCCGGCATCCTGGTTTACGCCGAGCGTCCGGGGATGATCGAGGATCTCCAGTTCGAATCAGTGCATGCGCGCATTCGCAAGGGCCCACTCCAGCCCTCCTATGGCGGCAACTTCGACCTGCGCGGCGACACCAAACCGGAACTGGCGATTTTCCAGCACGACATTCCGGCGTTTTTCGCGCGCGGTGTCCGCGCGCTGGCCTTGCGCGATCTCGCCGTGGAGTGGGACGCAGGGCTGCCCGAGTTCTACACCCACGCCGTACAGGTCGAGGATTCCAGCGGCGTCGAGATCCGGAACTTCCACGGCCAGGCCGCCCGCGCCGGCCTCAACGCGCTGCGCCTTGACAACTGCCGGGACGTCACCGCCGACTCACGTCCACAATAGCCTCTGCCGGGGTCCGCTGCCCTTGTTACAACGTCGGCACACAAATTCTGTTGCCCTGCAGCCAGTTTTTATTCACACTTGGAGTTTCGGGAGGCCCGCAGAAAACTTTGATCTTGAAAGTCACCGACACGAGTGCCGTCTTCGAGCCCACGGAGCGCTGGAGCATCGCGCAGGCCAGCGAAACGTTCGACATCGCCCGCTGGGGCAAAGGCTACTTCTCGATCAGCGAAGAGGGGCACGTGCTGGTGCATCCAGGCCGCGACCCCAGCCGCGCCGTTGACCTCAAGCAGTTGGTCGATACGCTGGTTCTGCGCGGCATCGACCCGCCGATCCTGGTCCGCTTCGGCGAAATCCTCGGCAACCAGCTCCTGGAACTTCAGAACACCTTCCAGGCCTCCATCGCCGAGCACAGCTACAAGGGCGGCTACTGCTGCGTGTATCCTATCAAGGTCAATCAGCAGCGTCACGTCGTCGAGGAGATCTACCGCTACGGCCGCGAATACGGCTTCGGCCTGGAGGTCGGCTCCAAGCCCGAGTTGCTGGCCGTCGTCGCCATCGCCGACAACAAGACGCCCATCATCTGCAACGGCTTCAAGGACGACGAGTACATCGAGATGGTGATGCTGGCCCGCAAAATCGGCCGCCGCATCATCCCCGTCGTCGAAAAGTACACCGAGCTCGACCTCATCCTGAAGTACGCCGAAAAGGTCGGCGTGCGCCCCGAGATCGGCATCCGCGTCAAGCTCGCCAGCCGCGGCGCCGGCCGCTGGAAATCCTCCGGCGGTTACCGCTCCAAGTTCGGCCTGACGGTCACCGAGGCCATCCGCGCTCTCGACACGCTGAAGGCCGCCGGCATGGAGGACTGCCTCAAGCTGCTCCACTTCCACCTCGGCAGCCAGATCACCAACATCCGCCACATCAAGGCGGCCGTCATCGAAGCCGCCCGCATTTACGTCGATCTCAAGAAGAGCGGTTGCGGCCTCGAGTACCTCGACGTCGGCGGCGGTCTGGGCATCGACTACGACGGCTCGCAGACCGACTTCGAATCCAGCGTCAACTACACCCTCCAGGAGTACGCCAACGACGTCGTTTACCACGTGCAGAACGTGTGCGACGAGGGCGAGGTGCCGCACCCCTGCCTCATCACCGAGTGCGGGCGCGCCATCGCCGCCTATCACAGCGTGCTCGTCTTCAACGTCCTCGGCGTCGCCGGTTATGGCGACGAAGAGGTGCCCAGCTCGCTGCCCGACGACGTCGAGCAGCCGCTCATCGACCTGCTCGAGACCTACAAGAACCTCGGCACCAAGAACGTCCTCGAGGGCTTCCACGACGCCCAGCAGGCCCTCGATTCCGCCTTGAACCTCTTCTCGCTCGGCTACCTGCCACTCAAGCAGCGCTCGCTGGCCGAGAACCTGTACTGGCTCATCTGCCGCAAGGTCCTGGCCCTGGCACTGAAGCTCGACGTCTTCCCCGAGGAGCTCGAAGGCCTCGACGGGATGCTCTCTGACACCTACTTCTGCAACTTCTCCCTGTTCCAGAGCATGCCCGACAGTTGGGCGGTGAAGCAGTTGTTCCCCATCATGCCCATCCACCGCCTCAACGAGCCGCTGAGCCGCAGCGCCGTGCTCGGCGACATCTCCTGCGACAGCGATGGCAAGGTCGACCAGTTCATCGACCGCCGCGACGTCCGCCGCACGCTGCCGCTGCACTCCTTCAACGGCGATCCCTACTACCTGGCGACGTTCCTGGTCGGCGCCTACCAGGAGATCCTGGGCGACCTGCACAACCTGCTGGGCGACACGCACGCCGTCCACGTGCGCTTGAACGAGCAAGGCGCCCCGGTTCTGGAAGCGGTGATCCGCGGCAATACGGTCAAGGAAGTTCTCGACTACGTCCAGTTCAACGCCCGCACCCTGCTCGAACAACTGCGCGTGGACGTCGAGCAGGCTGTGCTCGACGGCCTGATCGGCTATGAGGATTCCGGCCGCCTGCTGAAATTCTACGAGGAAGGTCTGTACGGCTACACGTACCTCGAGGATGCCCACACGCGCTGACGCGCGTCAGGCATCGGCTTCTGGCTCGCCGGCGCTGGAGCCCGCATGAGTGAACCCTGCGAGGAACGCCTGCGCGTCGTTCTGATCGGCGCGCGCAACCCCCTGAACATCGGCGCGGCGGCGCGAGCCATGAGCAACTT
>JBEKHU010000697.1:0-2685 GCA_050012115.1 Bryobacteraceae bacterium
GCGGTCGCTGTAGAAAGGCATCTGCTGCGCTTTCCAAACGCCGAGAGTGAGACCAGCTGCGGGAACGAGGCTGAAGCCGGCGGGCTCGGCCTGGACTCCGAAGTCGCCGAGGATGTAGACCGGCTCGAGTTCGTGGTGCACGGTGAAGGGCTGGGCGACGAGCGTGAGCACGTTGTCGCCGGCGCGGGCCGCGGCGGCGATGGGGTAGAGGCCGAAGTCGGGATCGATCCAGGCCGCGCCTTCGGGCGATTTCACCTCGACACCGTTGAGCAGCACTTTCCACAACCAGGGGCGCTCGACCACGGCCTGCAGGCCGGCGAGGGGCACTTCGGGTGCGAGGCGGAAATGGAACGCGGCCGAGAAGCCCGAGTCGGGCGGGAAATTGTCCTTGTCGAGGATTTCGGATTTGAACTGGACAGTGGAGAGCCAGGGGTTGCCGTCGAAGCCGTAATGCTTGAAAACCGCCTCCTGAGCGGTGAAAAAGTAGATGCCCTTGTCTTCCTTTCCGGCGAGGGTGAGGTCGAGATAGTCGAGCTTGAGGATGTTGGGAGAGAGGCGGCGCACGGTGAGCGGACCGGCGGGGGCGACGACAGTCTCGGTCGTTGCTTTCGCTTCGGGCTTGGGCGGGGCGGCGGGCGTTGAAGAGACGAGCAGCAGCAGGCTGCCCGCGGGCGGAATGTCGAAGGCGGCCTGGACGCGCGCGGGCGCCAATCTGGGCTGCGTAGTGGCGCGCACGGGGACGCGCGTCCAGGGGTAAGGATCGAGCTTGCCGGTGAAGGCATCCAGCTTCTGGACCGAGGCGCCGTTGGTGGTGAGGACGGCGCGCGCGGGCGCTTCGAGACTCGTGTTCACCAGGAACAGGAGCTCGCCGGAGTCGAGCTTGCGGCGCAGGTGGAAGAGATTGCCGCCGGGCGCCTGGTCGAACGGCAACGCGGCCACGCCGGCGGCGATCAACTCCTCGAGCTGGGTCAGGCGCTTCCAGCGCGCGGAGTACTTCGCGGCCAGCGCGGTCACGCGTTCCGAAGACGCGCCATCGACCAGGCGCGGGACATCGACATAGGAGAGAACCGTGCCGCCCGCGGCGAGGAACTTCTCGAGCAGGGCGACGGTCGAGGCGTCGAGGCTCTCCATGCCGGGCGGCAGCACGAGGCGCGAATAGGCGCGCTCGTGGATGCGCAACCGGGGGCCCTCAGTGGAGCCGAACTGGCGCAGGAGCCGTTCGGAGCCGAGGTCGTACTCGATCTGCCAGGACTCGAGGGCGTTGACGAACTGCTGAAAAGTGTTGCCGATCTCGTCCAGGCGCGGATTGGAGGCGGGCCGCGCCGCGTACATCCAGGCCGATGTGGTCGGCTCAAGGACCAGTGTGTCGTTGAGCGTCTGGCCGGAGGAGAGCGCCAGCGAGAGGCGCGCGAAGTAATCGGCGAGGACGTGGTACTGGCCCCACCAGGGGTCGTGCTCGCCGAAGGATTGCGGGAAGTCGTACTTGCGGCCTCCCACGAGCGTCGAGAAGCTGAGGTGCTGATTCATGAAGTTGATGCCGTGGGCATATTCCCAGTCGCCGAGGCGCTTCATGTCTTCAAAACGCAGCTCCCAGCCGGCGCCGCCGTAGGTTTCACTCAAGGCGCGGCGGCGGCCCATCTGCGAGGCCACGGAGGCCAGCTCGCGGGCGGCGCGGGCGTTGCCGAACTGGGAGTGGACCTGTTCGGCGTACTGATTAAAGAGCAGGTCGATGGCCGGCTGCTGGTGCCAGGCATACATGGCCATATTGTCCGGGCCGGGCCAGGGGTTGGGCCATTCGTGCTCCCAGTAGTGGCCGGTCCAGGCGAGATGGTGCTTTTCGGTGTAGTCGAAGTAGGGCTGGCTCCAGCGCTCGATGAAGAGATCGAGCAGCAGACTGAAATAGTCGTGGCGGACCTTTTTCCAATCGCCGGTCTCGGCCCACAAAGACGGCAGTACGGGCACGAGGTCGTAGCCGTGGCGCTGCTTGAATTGGGCGAACAGGTCGGGCGTCCAGCGCAGGGCATCGCGGCCGCCGGGGGGTTCGATGTTCGGCTCGTCGGAGAAGACGCCGGGGACGGTACGGCCGAAGCTGGGGCCGATAGCGCGCTCGTAGCCGCTCATCGTGACTTCGAGGAACTTCTCGGTCACCCCGGGATGGATGAGGTCGACATAGGACCAGCCGCCCTGCCAGGCCGAGCGCCCATAGAAAGCAATCTCGTAGAGCGCGAAGTCGCCTTCCTTGCCGGTCCATTCGGCGGCGCGGGCGGTGATGTCCTCCCAGGCGTCGCCGGCGCGGCGCAGGATGGCGGCGTAGCGCTTCTGCGCGTCGGGCTGCAGGCGGGTCTGACGGACCGGGCGGAGACCCTGGCCTTCGTTCCACGAGGCCGGCATCTGCTCATTGACATGGCCGCCGGCGAAGCCGCTGGGGTAGGAATCCTCGTCGTAGAGCCAGGCCTGCATGCCCAGCTCGCGGGCGCGCTTGACGGTGTAGACAATGAGGTCGAACCAGCGCGGGGACAGGTATTCGGTGATCAGGCCGTAGCGCGGATGAATGAAGAAGCCGTGGATGCCCTGGTCGTGGAAGGCCTTGAGGTGGCGATCGATCTCCGGCTCGGTGACCTCGCCGTTCCAGACCAGGAAGGGCATGGTCGAGTAGGCAGCGGGCGGCGCGGCGAAGTTGTCGCG
>JBEKHU010000698.1:0-2680 GCA_050012115.1 Bryobacteraceae bacterium
CCTGCAATCGCTCGGCCTGCGACTGGTGATCGTCACCAACCAGCAGGGCATCGGCCTGGGTTACTTCACGCTGGACGACTTCATCGCTGTCAACCAGGCCCTGCTGCGGCAGCTCGCGCCGCACGGCGTGAAGATCTCTAAGATCTACTTCTGCCCGCACTCGCTGGCCGACGGCTGCCCCTGTCGCAAGCCCGGCACTCGCCTCCTCGAACGCGCCTTGAAGGACTTCGGCTTCCCGCCCCAGCGCGCTTTTCTGATCGGCGACACCAACCTCGACTTCGATGCGGCCGCCGTGCTGGGCGTGCCTTCGTTCCGCGTGAGCGAGAACGACGCGGCGTCGTGGCCGGCAGCCGCCGAGGCCATTGCGCGCGCCGTCGAGCGCTGGTCCTGAGGCCGGCGGCGGCCGCTCATTCCAGGCTGCGCCACAGATACCACGCCGCGTAGGAAGAGTAGGGCCGCCACTTCGCGCCGATCTCTTCCACTTGCTTCGGTTTCGGGCGGCTCTCGAGCCCGTAGGCTTTTTGGACCGCGTTCTGGATGCCCAGATCGCCCGAGGGCAGCACATCAGGCCGCCGCAAAGCGAATATCAGGAACATGTGCACGGTCCAGACGCCGATGCCCTTGATGGCCGTCAGTTGTTCGAGAATCACTTCGTCGGGCAATGCGGGCAGCTTCTCGAAATCGACCTCTTTGCGGCGGGTCTTCGCGGCCAGGTCCAGCAGATAGGAACACTTCTGTGCGCTGATGCCCAGCGTGCGCAGCTTCCCTTCCCCCAGCTTAAGAATGCCCCGCGGCTCGACACCCTTCGGCGCCAGCGCTGCCTGCAGACGGCCGTAGATCGTCGCCGCCGCCTTCCCGCTCAACTGCTGGTTGATGATGGCTTGAACCACAGCGTCGAAGGTCGCCGGGCGGTAAACCATGCGGCTCACGCCGAGGCGATCGATAATGCCGCCGAGCACGGGGTCGGCGGTCCTCAGGTGGGTCAGAGCCTTACGCATGATGGGGAAGTTTCTAGGGTAATACTTCGTAAACCCGGATTTCCGCCGCCCCGGCCGCATCGCGCCCGGTCGCACCCCTCCGCGTCGATGTAACATCCGGCCGCGGCCGCGCATCTCAAGGTAGGTGAGAACACTCCGCTGGTTCGTGTTGCTGTTGGTCGTGTTGACGCTGGCCGCGTCCCTCGGCGCGCAGTTCAAACGGGCCGATCCCGCCCAGACGCCTGCCCAGCCCCCCTCCCAGCCGTCCGCACCGGGCGCCCCGCCGGCCGGAGACGACCAGGTCATCAAGGTCGACGTCTCCCTGGTCAACCTCTATTTCACGGTTCGCGAGAACCGCGGCGGTTACGTCGGCGGCCTGAAGCAGGACGACTTCGAGGTTTACGAAGATGGCCAGCCGCAGACCATCAAGACATTCATGCGCGAGACCGGCCAGCCGCTGACCATCGGCCTGCTGGTGGACGTCAGCGGCAGCCAGGAGCGACTGCTCGAGGATGAACGCGCGGCCTCGGCGCGGTTCTTCGAACAGGTCCTGCGCCCCAAGGACATGGCCTTCCTGCTCAGTTTCGGCGTCGATTCGGACCTGCTGCAGGACTTCACCAATTCCCATTCGCTGCTGGAAAGAGCGCTGCGCGATATGCGCATGAACGCCGGCTTCCGTGGCATCACACCCAGCACGGTGCCGACTACGCCGCGCGGCACGGTGCTCTATGAGGCCGTGTGGCTGGCCTCGCGCGAGAAGATGCGCACCGAGGTCGGCCGCAAGGCTCTGGTGTTGATTACCGACGGCGACGACCAGGGCAGCCGCACCAAGCCCGCCGAGGCGATCGAAGCGGCGCAGAAATCCGACTCCATCCTCTACGTCATCCTGTACGAGGACCCGCGCTTCCACAACCCCATGTTCGGCCACGGATCGAGCGAGGGCGAGATGCGTCGGATGACCGACGACACCGGCGGACGCACGTTCCGCGTCGACCGCCGCAACACTCTCAACGACATTTACAACCAGCTCCAGGAGGAGCTGCGCAGCCAGTACGTCATCGCTTACACGCCCACCAATCCGGAGCGCGACGGCCGCTTCCGCAAGATCGAAATCCGCGTCAAGAACCGCAAGGATGCGAAGGTGCAGGCGCGCAAAGGCTACTACGCTCTGGCGCCCGGCTCGGAATAGCCGCGCGCGCCCCTGGATGAGGATGACGATGAGGCTGAGAAAACGCGTTTCACAGGCCCAACTCCTTCAACTTGTAATACAACACTGGCGTCACCAGCAGCGAAAGCAGCATCGACACCGCCACGCCGCCGATCACGGCGATCGCCAGCGGTTGCAGTAGCTGCGCCCCGCTGCCCACCCCCAGCGCCAGCGGCAGCATGCCGAAAATGGTCGCCAGAGCGGTCATCAAAATCGGCCGCAAGCGGCGTCGGCCGGCGTTGAAAATCGCGTCGCGCAACCCGAAGCCTTCGAGCGTGAACGCACGCTCGGAGTCGAGCATCAATATGCCGTTCTTCTGTACGATGCCGACCACCATGATCGTGCCCATGAACGAGGCGATGTTCAGCGTCGACTGCGTGACCCACAGCGCCGCCAGCGCGCCCGAGGCGCACAGAATGGTCGCCGCCAGGATCGCCACCGGGTGCGAGAACGAGCGGAATTCGAACACCAGCACCACGAAGATCAGCAGGATCGA
>JBEKHU010000699.1:0-2679 GCA_050012115.1 Bryobacteraceae bacterium
AAGGACAAGGGCGTTGCCCTGACTCTCGATCCCAGCGAGATCGCACCCACCGACGAGGAACCATTCGAGCCCCAGCCGTTTACGACCCGCACGGACGGCGACAATGGCCTGAACCTCAAGGTGCTGGTGAACTTCGCTCCTCAGAACGCACAGGCCTCGACCCTCCAGGAGACCGACACCGGCGCCCTCGTGTCGTTGTTGCGTTGCATGCAGCGCGACCCGCGCATCGGCAAGTTCTCCGTCGTTGCCTTCAACGCCCAGGAACAGAAGGTCCTCTACCGCCAGGATGGTGCCGCGCAGATCGATTTCCCGGCCATCGGGGAGGCGGTCCGCACCCTCCGCCTGGGACGCGTGGATATCGCCCGCCTGGCTAATAAGAACAGCGAGACCGAGTTCCTGGCGGACCTTCTGGTGCAGGAAATCGGCGCACCGGATAAGCCCGACGCCTTCGTCATCATCGGGCCCAAGACGCTGGTCGATGAATCGATTCCCGCCGAAAAGCTCAAGACCTCGCAAGGTCCCGATTTCCCCGTCTTTTACCTGAATTACAATCTGACGCCCACCGCGACGCCCTGGCGCGACGCCATCGGCGCGGCGGTCCGATTCTTCAAGGGGCAGGAGTATACGATCTCGAAGCCGCGCGACCTCTGGTTCGCGATCACCGAGCTCGTCGGGAAGGTAGTAAAATCCAAATCAGAAAAGCGGGGCGCCGCCCGCGCGGCGCTGCGGCAGGGGTCATGAAGAACATACTCAGGGGTTTCGGCGGATTAGCCGGATGGGCCATCCTGTTGGGCGTTTCGGCGCAGGCTTGGTGGATCCAGCCTCCGCGTTCGGCCGGCGAGCCGCGCAAGCTGGCACCCTACGTCGTCTCTCCCATCTCCGTCGTCGACAAGATGCTCGCGGCGGCCAGCCTGCGGCGCGGCGAGGTTCTCTATGACCTCGGCTGCGGCGACGGCCGCATCGTCGTGGCCGCGGCCAAGAACTTCGGCGCCCGGGCCGTGGGTGTAGAAATCTCCGAGAGCCTCGCCAAACGCGCGCGCGAGCAGGCCCAAACCCTCGGTCTCCAGGATCAGGTGAAGATCATCACCGGCGACATGCTCACCGTCGACCTCAGCCAGGCCAACGTCGTCTCGCTGTACCTCATGACCGAAGCCAACGACACGCTGCGGCCCAAGCTCGAGCGCGAGCTCAAGCCCGGCGCGCGTGTGGTCTCTCTGGAATTCAAGATGCGTGGCTGGAAGCCCTCGCACGTCGAGAAGGTCGATCTCCACAACCATCCCTACATGATCTACGTCTATGAGATGCCTCAGCGCTAACCGCGCCCGCGTCTCACTGAAAAACACCCCATCCCCCGTCGCGGCCCCGCTCGCACCCGCCGCCCCATGTCATCCTGAGTAGAGCGCCCGCGCCGGAGGTTCCTCGTTGGCCCAGTTCGATGTCGTCGGAGTCGGCTTGAACGCCACCGACACAATGATTCTCGTCCCCCACTTCCCGCCCTATGGCGGCAAAGTCCCTTTCACTTCGGAGCTCCTCAGTCCTGGCGGCCAGGTCGCCAGCGCCATGGTCTGCTGCGCCAGGCTCGGCCTGCGCGCGAAGTACATCGGCGCCATCGGCGACGACGAGCGCGGCCGCGTTCAGTGGAACAGCCTCCAGGGCACCGGCGTCAACCTCGACCATGTACAGCTCCGCCGCAACTGCCCCAACCAGTCGGCCTACATCCTGATCGACCAGCGCACCGGCGAACGCACCGTCATCTGGCACCGCGCCGAGTGCCTCAAAATAGACCCCTCGGAAGTGACCGACGAGATGATCTCCTGCGCGCGGCTGCTGCATATCGACGGCCATGACACCGCGCTCGCGGCCCGCGCGGCCGCCATCGCCCGCCGTCACTTGATCCCCGTCACCGTGGACGTCGACACCATCTACAAAGGTTTTGAGGACGTGCTGCCCAACGTCGACTACCTCATCGCCAGCAGCGAATTCCCCGAGCGCTGGACCGGCGTCGCCGACCCGCTCCAGGCCCTCGCCCGCATTCAGGACGAGTACGGCATGCGTTGCGCCGCCATGACCCTCGGCGCGCACGGCGCCCTCGCCCGCATGGACGGCCGCTTCTGGTACTCGCCCGGCTTTGTCGTCTCCTGCCTCGACACCACCGGCGCCGGCGACATTTTTCATGGCGCCTTTTGCTACTCTGTGGTGCGGGGCCTTTCTCTCTTGGAATCGCTGGAATTCTCCAACGCCATGGCGGCGCTGAACTGCACGGCTCTGGGTGCGCGCGGCGGCATTGCGGCCGAATCCGAAGCCCGCGCACTGATGGCTCGCGGCGAGCGGCGCCTCCTCCGCGCCTTCTCCGCCTTCCGCGAATGAGGATGAAACCGCATCCATGTTGCTGCCACTTCACGACTCGCGCCGCTGCACCACGGTCCCGCTCTTCACCGGCGGCCTGATCGCCCTCAACGTCTTCGTCTTCCTGTTTCAGCTCTCCCTCGACCCCTTCTCCGCCAACGATTTCGTCTACGCCTTCGGCTTCGTGCCCGACCGCTTTCATTGGCTCTCCGTCTTTACCTCGCTGTTCCTCCACGGCGGCTGGATGCACCTCATCTCCAACATGGTCTTCCTGTGGGTCTTCGGCCCCAATATCGAGGATGCCCTCGGCCGCGGCCGCTTCCTGCTCTTCTA
>JBEKHU010000700.1:0-2668 GCA_050012115.1 Bryobacteraceae bacterium
GGTCCCTTCTCGAGAGTTCGCGCGAATCGGTGGTTGAGGATGGATACTGCCCCGATTCATGCTACAAGAGAAGAGGCGGGCGAATGTCGTACGGAAGTCACCTTGCCACAAGCTTGATAGCGATTTCGCTTGCGAGCCGAACACTGGCCGGTGACCTGGAATGCCGAGTCATCGAAGATCACTCAGGGGCGCCCGTGATCTCGGCCGACGTTCACGTTAAGCGCGCGGACACATGGAAACTCGTCGCCGACCTGGAGACCGACGGCCAAGGCCGCGCTTCGGTGCCTGGCCTTCCTGCCTCAACCTACCGGCTCGAAATCTCCAAGAACAACTTCCTCTCCACAACGGCTGAGATTCGCATTCCCAAGGAGGGCACGGCATCCGCCGTCATACGCATGGCGCGCTGCGCCGTAGTCTCCGGCCAGGCGACGGATCCGGACGGACATCCGCTGGCCGGGGCCATCGTCCAGGCGATCCCGCGCAATGCGTCGGGCACGTTGAGCCCGGGGGGGCCAAGCCGGACACGATTCCTCACGTCCGTCGACGAGCAGGGTCAATACCGGCTGAGCGGCCTGACTCCGGGATCGTATCTCCTCGCCCTCTCCTACGGGGCGTCGCCGTGGGCAATGGGCCGCTCCGGGCGAGCGGAGTCGTGGCCATTCTTGGGCTCAGGGCTCCAGTTCTATCCGGACAACTTGAAGCCGGAGGTCTTTCAGATCGCGGGCGGCGAGGAATACGGGAGGATCGACTTTCGGCTGTCGGCCGTCACGTTGAGCAACGTAAACGGACAACTGGAACTGCCCGCGGAAGCGAGAGACGGGCGTTTTTGGGTTGCGCTCACGCCGGTGAATCAACCGGCACTGGCGGCCGTCGTCACCGAGACCGCCGCCGATGGTGCGTTCCATTTCACCGGCGTTCCCAGCGGTGCTTACCATGTGTTGGCTTCGGGTCCGGTGCAGGGCTACGGCGGCACTGGCGGGTTCCTGGGCACTGAGCCGTGGTTCGGACGGACGCAGGTACAGACCGGAGCGCAAGATCTCGACGGCCTCTCGTTTCCAGTGCAGAAGGGAGGCCGGGTGAGCATCGTCCTGAATGCCGAGAGCTCCTGCGCGCCGACAGCGGAAGTGCTGCTCGCACCGCTCGAGGACTGGTCCATGCACCTGGACCGCCGCGTGACAGCTCACGCCGGGACTCCCGTCGTGCTGGACGACCTAGCGCCGACTCGCTATCAAGTCTTCGTCCACGCGAGCGGCTCCGCCTGTTACGGCGCGGAGTTGTCGACGCTCGATCTCAACGCCGGCACTGCGGCTACGCTGCAGGTGCGCGTGGCGGAGGGTGGCAGAATCGACGGTCGCGTCGCCGGGGCAAAGCGCGCCAGAGGCCTCGTAGTCGTCCTGACGGGCCTTCAGGGCGAGACGGAGTGGGTGACGAACGTCACGCCGACCGAGGACGGGTGTTTTCAGTTCCAAGGTCTGGCGCCGGGCAAGTACAGCGTGGTCGTCCGCCCACTGAACAGCGCCTTGGACTGGGACGACGCGGCGCAGAATATGCAGGAAGTTCAAGTCCAGGGCGGCAGGGCCATTGCCGTCACGCTGGAGGCTCCGGCCGAAGAGCCCGCGTCCGGTGACAGACGCAACTAACACAGCAATCGTCCACACGTCGAAGAGGAAACAGCCACGTTGGAGGCACGTCATGAAAAACATCTTTCCGACGTTCGTTTTCGCATGTTGCTGGACCGTGGCGCAGAGCACCCCACCAGCCAGCCAGCCGACCGAAGAGAAGAAGCCGGCGGCGATTCGTGGGATCGTCCGGGACCAAACCAGTGGCAATCCGATCGCGGACGTGAGGATGACGCTCTCCGGCAGCCTCTCCGGGAGTGTGGAAACCTCAACCGACGGTCAGGGGCATTTCGCCTTCAATGAGCTGAGGCCAGGACAGTACGAGGTCGTGGCGCAGGTCATGTTCAAGGGAACCCATCACCCGTATGGTCCGCACGTGACAAGGCATGTGGACGTTCAGCCCGGGCAGACTCTGGAATCGTTCGACCTCCGTATGCCGACATATGGGAAGATCTCGGGCAAGGTCGTCGATCAGAATGGAGAACCGGTGGCCAATGTGGGTGTGTCCCTGATC
The DNA here is from genome assembly GCA_050012115.1 of Bryobacteraceae bacterium. Lineage (GTDB taxonomy): Bacteria > Acidobacteriota > Terriglobia > Bryobacterales > Bryobacteraceae > CAIVVT01. Next base: position 2,134 of record JBEKHU010000700.1, read on the forward strand.
GCGCGGGTCTATTCACTCGGCGCTTTGCGGTATCGATACTTCCAGCAGGAGAGAACCGACGACCGCGGCATGTACTCATTCTCGAGCGTGCCACCCCGTCAGTCGTACCTGATCTATGCCAACAGCAGGAAGCAGATCCTCGACGCGGCTTCACAGATCCCCGTGGATCCGAAATTGCGCAAACGCGCGATCGTGCCAACCTTTTATCCATTCTCAGGCACGCTGGAGGGCGCCGCGCCGATCACCCTGAGTCCCGGCGAGAGTCGCGAGGCCGTCGACATTATACTCGCGCGGACACCGTCCTACTGCATGGAAAGCAAAGTGCCAGCCGATCTGCCCCAAGGCACTAGTTTCTCGGTAGCGGAGACGCAGCCGGCCTTCGGTTTTGTCGGCGACAGTGGGATCCTCGGAATGAACCCGGGCGGGACGATCCCAGCCGATCACAAGCTCCGGATCTGCGACCTGCATCCAGGGGAGTACCAGTTTGAGCTGATGCGAGCGTCGAGCGACCCACACGTGCCGGCGTACTACTCGG
>JBEKHU010000701.1:0-2666 GCA_050012115.1 Bryobacteraceae bacterium
CGGTGGGCCAGGCCATGCGGCCCGCATCGTGGGCCGTGGCGTCGACCTTCATCTTGGGGACATCCCGCTGCACGGCAACCGCGCTGAGCAGCATGCCGGTCACGAATTCGCGTCGCTTGATGGTCATTCCGCTCGGAGTATAGCGGAGTCGGCAAACCCCATCAACCGGCGTCTGAGATCGTGGGGGCGTTCTCAAAAGGAGGCCGCCGGGACGCGCTGGCCGGGAGGGTGGCGGCGGACAGGAGCGCAGATCGTGGAGACATTGGCATCCGGATGCCAACCTATGAAACCCGGTTGACGGGAAGGCGCCGGGCGGACCGGCCACAAGCCGTGGCGATAGGAGTTCAGAGCCGTGGAATCAGCGCAGTCAGGAGCCGGACGAGGCCCTCTGAGGAAGTGCGACCGATCTCGAGCACCTCCTCGTGGCTCAGTTCCGCCTGCATGCCGGCGGCCATGTTAGTGACGGTCGAGATGCCGAGAACCCGGATCCCCATGTGGCGGGCGGCGATGGTTTCGGCCACGGTGCTCATGCCGGCCAGGTCGGCGCCGATGGTCCTCAGATAACGAATCTCAGCGGGTGTTTCGAAGTTCGGGCCGAGCACACCGGCATAGACGCCTTCGCTCACCTCGATGCACAACTCCGCGGCCAGATCCCTGGCCAGCCAGCGCAACTCGCGCGGATAAGCCTGTGTCATGTCGGGGAAGCGCGGCCCGAAATCGTCGAGATTGGGGCCGAGGAGGGGGTTGGTTCCCTGCAGGTTGATATGGTCGGTGATCAGGACGAGCAGACCGGGATGGTAGGCGGGATTGATGCCGCCGGCGGCGTTGGTCAGAATGAGGTTTTTCAGGCCCAGCGCGCCGAGCACGCGGACGCCGAAGACAACCTGCTGCGGCGACCAGCCTTCGTAAAGGTGGACACGGCCGGAGAGGACCGTCACCGGGACGGGCGGTTCAGCGTCCTCGACGTGGCCGCCAACGAATCCGGTGATCAACTGCCCGGCATGGCCCAGTACGGAGGGAACGGGCCAGCCGGGGATCTCCGAATAGGGGATCACGTCGCAATGCTCGAGCGCGGAGGCAAAGGCGGCCTGCGCGCTGCCGAGGATCACGGCGGTGGCGGGCCAGTCGGGCCGGCGCTCGCGCAAGAACCGGGCCACCTCATGGACGGCGGGCAAATCAGAATTGGTCATAGCAACACCCCCGCGATGCAGGCAGACATGAAGTTAGCAAGAGTTCCGGCGAGCATGGCGCGGACGCCGAGTTTCGCGAGGTCGGATTTACGCGACGGGGCGAGCGCGCCGATGCCGCCGATTTGAATGGCGATGGATGAGAAGTTGGCGAAGCCGCAAAGGGCGAAAGTAGCGATGACGAAGCTGCGGTGGTCCAAGGTGGTCTTCAATTCACCCAGGCGCAGGAAAGCGATGAACTCGTTCAGCACCATGCGGGTGCCGAGCATGTCGCCGACGCTGGAGGCATCCTTCCAACTCACGCCGAGCAGCCAGGCCACGGGCGCGAACAGGATGCCGAAGATCTGTTGCAACGACGGCGGCACCCAGGCGAGATGCGGGATGCCGTGGACCCAGCCGAGAAAACCGTTCACCAGGGCGATCAGGGCGATGAAGGCGATCAGCATGGCGGCGATGTTCAGCGCCAGATGGAGGCCATCGCCGGCGCCGCGCGCGGCCGCGTCGATGACATTCACGCCGGGCTTGGGGACCTCAATCTTCAGCGTGCCGGCGGTCTCCGGGTTCCCCGTCTCGGGCACCAGGATCTTGGCGAGCAGCAGCGTGGCGGGCGCGGTCATGATGACCGCGGTCAGGAGGTGCTCGATAGAGACGCCGGCGATCTTCACGTAGGCCGCCATCACGGCGCCCGAGACGTGCGCCATGCCGCAGGTCATGACGGTGAAGAGCTCGCTCTCGGTCATGTTGGCCAGGAACGGCCGGATGGTCAGCGGCGCTTCGGTCTGACCCATGAAAATGCTGGCGGCCACGTTGGTCGACTCGGCGCCGCTGGCCCCCATCACGCGCAGCATGACCCACGCCATGGCCTTGATGACCACCTGCATGACGCCGAAGTAGTAGAGGATCGAGAAGAGACTGGCGATAAAGATGACGATGGGCAGGACCTGAAAGGCGAAGACGACGCCGAATGGGCCGTTCTTGAGGCCCAGCGGCCCGAAGACGAAACCCGAGCCCTGCTCAGCGTAGGCCAGCAGTGCGTTGACCGCGGTGCTGGCCAACTGAAAGAGCTTGCCGAAATCGGTTTTCAACACCAGGAAGGCAAAAGCGAATTGCAGGCCGAGGCCCCACAGAAACAGGCGTGGACGGATGGCCCTGCGATTGCGGGAAAAGAGAATGCAGCCAGCGAGGATCGCGCAGAGGCCGAGAAGACCGGTGAAGCGTCCCATAAAAGAGCCTCCGGCAAGCGGGGATCGAAACAAAAAGGCTATCAAATGGAGCAGCTATCGCGCAGGGGAAGCGTCGTCGTTTTGGGGCGGCAGGCGGCGGAGGGCGGCAGAAAGCCTGGGCCAACTCCAGCGTGGAGCGACAGGCGAAACATTCCATCCGGCGGACGAAAGCCGGCCGCAGACATCGACAATCCGCGTGCTTCTTGCGGCGGTTCTAGCTAACGACTTCGAGAATCAGCTCGCGGCCCTCGGGGGC
>JBEKHU010000702.1:0-3220 GCA_050012115.1 Bryobacteraceae bacterium
CGAGCAGCAGCGCCTGGCGCGGGCCGCCGTGGTGCAGGCGGTCGCTCTGGACGTCCCCCTCAATGCCGAGCGGGGTCGCCCAGCCTTCCGCGATCGGAAGTTTGGGGACCCCGCCCTTGGAGATATTGATCTGGTGGACGATGCCCTGCACAACGACAGGTTATTAGATGTCGTAGTAAAGAGCGAACTCGTAAGGGTGCGGACGAAGGCGCACGGCCTCGGCTTCGTTCTTGCGCTTGTAGCTGATGAAGGTCTCGAGGAGTTCCTCGGTAAAGACGTCGCCCTTGAGCAGGAAAGCGTGATCGGCTGCCAGGCAGTCGAGCGCCTCGTCGAGCGAGCCCGGCATGGAGGGCACGTTCTTCATCTCTTCCGGCGACAGATCGTAGATGTCCTTGTCGAGCGGTTCGCCGGGATCGATCTTGTTCAGGATTCCGTCGAGGCCGGCCATCAGGTTCGAGGCAAACGCGAGGTACGGATTGCAGCTCGTGTCCGGCGGGCGGAACTCGACGCGCTTGGCCTTCGGGCTCGACGAATACATCGGAATGCGGCAGGCGGCGGAACGGTTGCGGCGGGAGTAAGCGAGGTTGACCGGCGCTTCGTAGCCCGGCACCAACCGCTTGTAGCTGTTGGTGGTGGGGGCGATGATCGCCGACAGCGCCCGGGCGTGCTTCAGCAGCCCGCCGATGTACCACAGCGCCAACTGGCTCAGGCCCGCGTAGCCGTCGCCGGCAAACAGCGCCTTGCCGTCCTTCCACAGCGACTGGTGGGTGTGCATGCCGCTGCCGTTGTCGGCAAACAGCGGCTTGGGCATGAAGGTGGCAGTCTTGCCGTACTGATTCGCCACATTGCGGACGACGTACTTGAACAGCATCATGTTGTCGGCCGACTTCACCAGCGTGTCGAACTTCTGGTCGATCTCGGCCTGGCCGCCGGTGGCCACCTCGTGGTGATGGCACTCGACGACTATGCCGACCTGCTGCATGACCTCGACCATCTCGGCGCGCAGGTCCTGATAGTGATCGGTCGGCGGCAGCGGGAAGTAGCCTTCCTTGTAACGCGGGCGGTAGCCCAGGTTGTTCTCGGCGCGGCCCGAGTTCCAGCGGCCCTCTTCGGCGTCGATGTAGTAAAAGCTGGAGTGCTGATTAGTGTCGAAGTGGATGTTGTCGAAGATGAAGAACTCCGCCTCGGCGCCGAAGTAGGCGGTGTCGGCGACGCCGCTGTTCTTCAAATACGCTTCGGCCTTGCGGGCGATGAAGCGCGGGTCGCGATCATAGCTCTGGCGCGTGATCGGATCGACGACGTTGCTGATCATGCACAGCGTCGGCACCTCGAAGAACGGATCGATGTAGGCGGTTGCCGGGTCGGGTACCAGCAGCATGTCGCTCTCGTTGATCGCGGCCCAGCCGCGAATCGAAGAACCGTCGAATCCGAAGCCTTCCTCAAAGGCGTCCTCGTCCAGTTGGGAGATGGGGTACGAAACGTGTTGAGAGAGGCCCGGCAGGTCGGTGAAACGCAGATCGATCTGCTTGGCTCCCTTTTCCTTGGCGTAAGCGAGTACTTCTTTCGGGGTCATCATGTTCTCCATCCGCATGCGGTTTTCCACCACAATGAAACCCCTACGTTAACAGAGGCTCCGGAGTGAGTCCATAAATCGGCGTAAGAACGACAATCGGAACTTTGAATGGCGCTGATCCAAAAATCCGATGGCGCCGGCGACCCGGTCCAAGCACTTCAAGGATAAGGACTTCAACGCACAGCGACGGGAGCGGCGCAGAGCGCGTCGGCGAGCGATTCGTAGCGCCGGCGGACCTGCGGCGAGAGGCGCGGGTTGGAGGGCTCGACGAAGCGCGCCGAGAGTTGCGTCTCGTCCTCCGGCGATAGCGCGCGGATGGCCATCTGGAAGAGGATGTTGTCCTCCTTGTAGATGTGCTGCCGCAGCATCCCGATGTAGTCCAGCGCGGCGGCGCGGACCGCGGCCAGCGCCGCGGGCGAGCCGTCGCGCGCGGCATCGAGGTTGGCGCGTACCGTGGCCAGGCATTCGCGCCCGTGGACGTGCTCCTTCAGCATGCAGCCGATGGGACCGTGCTCGCGCGGGATCCCGCGTTGCTCCAGCAGGGGAAACAGCAGCTCCTCCTCCTTGGCGTGGTGGCAGCCATCGGCGAAGTTGCGGAAGAAGTCCAGGGCCTGGGTGAGGAATTCGTAGGGAAACGGCGGCTGGTCCAGGTCCGCGATGCGCTGCTCCAACGCGCTGAGGACGCGTTCAATGACGCGGTGCTCGGCCATCAGGACGTCGACAGGATGGGTGGTTGTCATGCGGGAATCTCCATTGACAGGATGCCCTGCCGTGGCCGGCGGCGTCCGTGACCGCGGTCACGCGAGGCGCGAATTCGAGACAATGGCGGTCGATGCCTTTGTCCGGCGAACAACTGGCCGCGGCGCGGCGCACGGGCCAGGATGTGTGCTGCGTGGCGGGACCCGGGTCGGGCAAGACGCGGGTGTTGGTGGAGCGCTTCGCCTGGCTGGCGGGCGAGCGGGCGCGGCCTGAAGCGATCCTGGCCATCACCTTCACGGAGAAGGCGGCGCGGGAGATCAAGACGCGGCTGGTCCAGCGTTTCGAGGACCGGCCGGAGTTGCGGGCGCGGATCGAGCGCGCGCTGGTGTCGACGTGGCGTTCTGCGGGAGTTCGCGACGCAGGCGGGCATCGACCCGGCGTTTCGCGTGATGGACGAATACGAGGCGCAACTGGAGCAGGCGCGGGCCGCCGAGGAGGCGCTCAACTGCTTCAGCCAGGAGCGCGGGGTGGAGTTTCACACTCTGGCCGTCGCGTGGGCGGCGGACGATTTCGCGGAAGAGATTCTAGCTCTGTCGGAGAGCCTGCGGCTGGCGGGCGGCGCGCGGAAAGCGCTGGCGGTGCTGCCCGAGTATGACGCGGGGCCCTTGCTGAGCCAGATTGAATCGGCGTTGCGGGCAGCTCTGGACGGGTCGAGCGCGCGGACCGAAACGCAAATCGCCAGTCGCGACGCGGTCCGCGATTGGCTGGCCGGGGATGGCGGGGATCTTCTGGACAGGCTGGAGCGGCTGGGTAGGATCAGACTGCCAACCGGCAAGGGCGTCGAAGCTCTGAACGCGGCGTTGAAGCAAGTCCGGGAGGTGGCGCCAAACGCCAGGGCGGAGGCGATCGGCGAACGCTATCGTCCGTGCCTGTCCACGCTGCGCGACA
>JBEKHU010000703.1:0-3610 GCA_050012115.1 Bryobacteraceae bacterium
CATATCGGGAACTGGAGCTGTTCGCACAGCCGCTGCCCGGGCACGCGCTCGAAAACGGCTGGCAGGCGCTGGACCGCATAGTGCTGAATGAATGGCATGTGCGCGGGGCGATCGAAGCCACGGGATGGCTGCTGCCGCTGTACCTCGAACTGACCTACCTGCTGGTGTACGGCATCGGGTTCTTTGTGATGCTGATGGTGTACCGGGCGCGGCGGCGCGACCTCGCGGACAACGTTCTGTTCGTCTATCTGCTGGGGGCGCTGCTGGCGTATGCGATCATCCCGTTCTTCCCGTCCGAGCCGCCGCGCTCGCTGTTCAGCGATTCGGGTCCGCAGGTGACCACACCACTGCGGCAGCTCAATCTGCTGATTGTCAACGGCGCCGGCGTGCACACCGGGGTGTTCCCGAGCGCGCACGTGGCGTCGGCGTTTTCCGCGGCCTGGGCGCTGCTGTTGCTGGTCCGGGAACGGCGCAAGGAAGCGTGGGGGATGCTGATTTACGCCGTCAGCGTATCGGTGGCCACGATCTATGGCCGGTATCACTACGCCGTGGATGCGGTCGCGGGGTTCGCGGTCAGCCTGGTGTGCGTGGCGGCGGGGAGTGGAATCGCCATCATCCAACGGCGGCGGGCGTGAACCGAGATTTCACACTGAGAACACGGTGTTTGCACCGTGGTTTTGCGATGATTTCAGGGTGAATCCACTGGGCCCTTGCGGCGGTTTGCCGGGTGGGAGCGGCGGCGGAGCCTATGGAAATGACGGTCCGTGAAAAGCGTGGAAAACCTGAAGCAGGTTTCCCACTCTTCTCACCGCCCTTGGAAATCGCCCGGGGCGATTTCCACATTCCCACAGGCACGAATCCGAGCAATGATGAACCGGGGCAATCCCGCCCGGCGGGGCCGGGCGGGGCTTGCGAGTATAGGGGTCTTAAGATTGTCCCGGGTTTACTTGTTCGTTGTAGAACGCTATAGCGCTGCCGGAGAGCCTGGGGCCTCGGAGACGTGAGCGCTAGTCTCGAAGTACAGCGGCGTGCTCCTGAGAAAGAGAAAGTTTCACACTGGACAGAAGAATTGGTGCCTGCCGGTTCACGACCTTGGTGCAAACATCGACGGCGTACTCGCCAGCGAGAAACTGGAAAGCCGCATCGTTTTTCGGAGGCAGGAAGTGATGATTGAAAGACGCTCCGTCCTCTCCAACCCGCAAACCGCTGCCGATTTTCAAGTCCTTGGTTTCCCCATACATCCAGAAACTGAAGGTCTGCGCGGATTCGCCACACCGTACCTTGAGGAACATGCTCTCGACGATGTGGCCTCGCTTCCCTGTGGCGAAAAGCATAGCCCGGAAGAAAACCTTCGGCTCCCCGGCCGGCAGGTCATAAAGAAAGCCCACTAGCACTGGGCGGGTCATGTAGAGGTTGCCGCGCCGGAACAAAGTGAGCCAGGCTGTAGTAATCGAGACTAGCAAGGCCACGGCCGAGATGATCAAGGAAGCCATTGGGACGCCCTCCTTAGAGTGTTATAAAGGACGCTATCACACATAAAAAGCGAAGCGGAAGGCGGCGCAACTTTTCGAGCTGTCGCGTTGGTCGACCCCGTTGAGCGGATTGTGACTTGACACCAGATTTGCCGGTTACCTAGCCATTACGCCGCCCGCTGCGATCGCTTATGGGCAAATCCGACGGGGGCTCGATCGCTTACGTCGCGTCCCGAAACCTGCCCTTTCTGAAGCGCCGCGGTCGTGCAGGGACGCTCCACAAGTCGCCGGCTGCACGGACAGGGGGTTTCGTGAGCGCTGCGCCGACGCGGATCCGGGAGGCCGGAAACCGGCCCGTTTGGCGGCCCGGCGCGGACCGGTCACCACCGCGACGGGGGAATTGCGACGGGTCTCCAGCACGACCGGCTGGACGGCGAGGGGGATGAAGCGCAGATGAGAAATCTAAACTAGAAGTTTAAATTTCTCAAGTCAGCCGGCAGGAGGGCCCAAGCCATTCGAGAGCGATTGCACTTGCGCTGATCCGGGCTGGCAATCCTGTAGGGGCGCACAGAAACACCGGGGGAGGCTACTGAGCGGGGCCGCCCGGTTTCGTTTCCGGAGGCTTAGTTGTTGCGCCCGGTGGCGCTGCGCTGTCGGCCGCTTCCCGGAGTTCCCCGGCTTCCCGGAGTTCCTCAACGTCGCGGATTTCCTGAACGTCGGCAAGATCGCGCAGGCGGCCAGCCGCAAGTTAGGATGCAGGCAGGTCATCCTTGGAAAGAAGATAGTGGTATAACCTAGTCCACGCGCGGAGGTGATGCGGTGAGTATTTCACGGCGGGAGTTTGCGGCGGTGCTGGCGGCGGCGGGCGTTCCAGTTCAGGCGGCTCAAGGCGCGCGGCCGCAGGAGGCGGCGGCGACGGGATCGGACATCGGCAGCCTGTACCCGTTCGTTCAGAAGCAAGCCGATCGCTCGCGGCTCGAGCTCTCGTGGCTGCGGCCTGAATTCAGCGCGCTGGAGCCGTGGCAGGAGAAGGTTCGCGCGCTGGTCTTCGATCACCTTTTCTATGCGCCGCCGCCGGTGGCGCCCGAGCCGATGTTGATCCGCCGCGTCGAGCACGCCGACTTCTGGGAGGAGTCGCTCACGTTTCAGACCACGCCCGATCTGCGTGTGCCCGCGTTCGTCCTGGTGCCGAAGAATGCGAAGCTGCCGGCTCCGGGCATTGTCGCGCTGCACGACCATGGCGGCTTCTACATGTGGGGCCGCGAGAAGCTGCTCGAGCAGCCGGGCGAGAACCCCGCGCTCACCGAATTCCGCCGCGGGGCGTATGGCGGGAAAAGCACTGCCGCCGAGCTGGCGCGCCGCGGTTACGTGGTCGTGTGTATCGACATGTTCTATTGGGGCGAGCGGCGGATGCTGCTGGATGACGATGGCGAGGACTGGCGCACGCGCCCGGCGGGCATGCCGAAGCAGCGCATCGACGAGTTCAACCGCCGCTGCGGGCAGAACGAGCAGCTGGTCGCGCGCAGCCTGCTGACGGCCGGGGTGAGCTGGCCCGGCGTGATGCTGTGGGACGATATCCGCACGGTGGACTACCTGGCGTCACGGCCGGAGGTGGATCGGGCGCGCATCGGCTGCGCCGGACTGTCCGTGGGCGGCTACCGGAGCTTCCTGCTGGCGGCGCTCGATCCGCGCATCAAGGCGGCGGTGGATGTCGGATGGATGACGTCCTTCGCCACGCAGATCAAGACCAAAGTGGTGCACACGGTTGGCCTGACGTTCCACGTCCCCGGCCTCTACCGTTACGTGGATCTGCCGGACCTGGCGGCGCTGATTGCGCCGCGGGCGTTGATGACGATCATCGGTTCGCGAGACGGGCTGTTTGCGCAGGAGGGCGTGCAGGCCGCCTTTGAGAAGATCGGGCGCTGTTACAAAAAGGCAGGGGCCGGGGATCGCCAGAAGTGCATCACGTACGACGGGCCGCACGAGTTCAATCCGGCCATGCAGGCCGAGGCCTGGAAGTGGCTGGCGCGCTGGGTGTAGCCCGGCGCTTCACTGACTGCGGTCTCAGGCCCGCGGGCCTCAGGGGAGCGTGAGCACGGCCACGGCGAAGCCGGGGAGGCGGAAGCTCGAGCCGGTCA
>JBEKHU010000704.1:0-2654 GCA_050012115.1 Bryobacteraceae bacterium
CGTCTTGCGCGTGTCCAGCACCTGGCACTGCGTGCCTTCCACGGCCCTTGCGAACCGGTTCGCCAGCGTCGCCACCGCCGACAGCCGCTGGATGAAATTTAGCGCTGTCCGTTCACACCGCAGCAGCGTCCGCGCCGGGCCGTGCACCCGCGCCAGGCAGTCTCCGTTCCACACTGGCTGCCCGCTCGCCTTGCGCACCTGCACCGCCACTGCGCCTCCCTGCAACTCGTAGATCAGCTCCAGCAGCTCCACTCCGGCCACGATCATCGGCTCCCGGGCGTAGAACGCACCCGTCGCCTGGCGCTCCGCCGGCACAGTCAGATTCGTCGTCAGGTCGCCTGTGCCGATATCTTCTTCGAGCGCCCGCCGGACTGACTCGCGGACCTCTGGATGAGTGATGTCGAACATGAACAACGGCTCTCTTTGAAACTCGCTTTGTCGCATTGCCCACTCGCCCGTAGGGCCCCTACAACTTCTTCTCGGCCGCTTGGCCGGCCTTCAGCCCGCCTCGCCCAATGCCGCCCGGCTACGCTCGATCTGCGCCTCGTAGTCGGCCAGCTTGGTCTTCATTTCTTCGATCACGTGCGCCGGCGCCTTGGCCGTGAACTTCTCGTTGCCCAACTGGCGCCGCGTGTTCTCCGCAACCTTCGTCAGCTGCTCGATCTCCTTCTCCAGCCGCTGCTTCCTGGCGTCGGCCTGCGCCCCGGAGAGCTTCAGCACGACGTCGAACTCCGGCGTCGAGCGCGACGCTCCGGCCGCGCGAGCTTCCGCCGCCTCACCGATCGAGAATGTAGTGTTGGTCAGCACCTCCAGCGCCGCCCGCTCTGCTGACGCAAGTTCCGCCGTCGGTTCGTCGTGCGGGTACAGCACGCCCTCCAGCCGCTGTTTCGGATCCAGCTTCTGGTCGGCCCGCAGCGACCGCGTTGCCGTCACCAGTTCCTCGAACAGTCCCATCCGCCGCACCGCCGCTGCGTTCGCCGCCCCCGGGTTCGCCTGCGGATACGCCGCTACGCACAGCGACTCGGGTCGCCCTGGGCCCTTCTTCACCAGCCGCTGCCACAACTCCTCGCTCAGGAACGGCATCACTGGATGCAGCATCCGCAGCGCGCATTCAAACACCCGCAGCAGGTTGCTCAGGTGCTCCTGAGCGTGCTCGCCCTTCTGGATGCGCAGCTTCTTCAGCTCCACGTACCAGTCGCAGAACTCGTCCCAGAAGAACCCGTATAGCAGGTCCGCCGCCTCGTGGTACCGGAACGTTTCCTGCGCCCGTTCCATCTTCGCCGCCACGTCGCTCAACCGGTCGTGGATCCAGCCGTCCTCCAGCGCCACCTCGCCTCCCGCCGCAAGCGGCGCCGGCGCCAGCGCCTCGACGCCGTCCATCTCCAACTGCTCCACGCCCAGCTTTTCCATCTGCAGGAAAATGAACCGCGCTGCGTTCCAGATCTTGTTGGCGAACGCCCGCGAGCTCGTCAGCCGTTCCTCGCTGAACACGATGTCCGTGCCCGGCGCCGCCCCCCTCAGCAGCGCGAACCGCACCGCGTCGGTGCCGTACTGCTCGGTCACCACCAGCGGGTCCACCACGTTGCCCTTCGTCTTCGACATCTTCTGACGCTCGGCGTCGCGCACCAGCCCGTGGATGTACACCGTGCGGAACGGCACGTCGCCCATGCACTCCAGCCCCATCATGATCATCCGCGCCACCCAGAAGAACAGGATGTCGAAGCCCGTGATCAGCAGCGTCGTCGGATAGTACGTCCTCAGCTCCTCCGTCTCCTCCGGCCAGCCCAGCGTCGAGAACGGCCATAGCCCCGAGCTGAACCAGGTGTCCAGCACGTCCGGATCCTGCTCGATCTTCTTCGACCCGCACTGCGCGCACGCTTGCGGCTCGCTTCGCGCCACCGTCACCCCGCCGCACTCCGCGCAATGCCACGCCGGGATGCGGTGCCCCCACCACAGTTGCCGCGAGATGCACCAGTCGCGGATGTTGTACATCCACTCGTAGTAGGTCTTCGACCAGTTCTCCGGCACGAACGTGATGCGACCTTCTTCCACCGCCTTGATCGCCGGCTCGGCGAGCGGCTTCATCGAGCAGAACCACTGCGTCGACACCAGCGGCTCCACCACCGTCCGGCAGCGCTGGCACTTGCCCACGTTCAGCGCATACTCTTCGGTCTTGACCAGCGCGCCTTCGGCCTCCAGGTGCGCCAGCACCGCTTTGCGCGCCTCGTACCGATCGAGGCCCGCGAACGGGCCCGCCGCCTCCGTCATGCAGCCGTTCTTGTCGATCACTACCACGTGCGGCAGGTTGTGCCGCTTGCCCGCTTCGAAGTCGTTAAGGTCGTGCGCCGGCGTCACCTTCACCACGCCCGTGCCGAACTGCGGATCGGCCAGCGTGTCGCAGATCACTGGAATCTCGCGATTCATCAGCGGCAGCGTCACCGTGCGCCCGTGCAGGTCGCGATACCGTTCGTCCTCCGGATGGATCGCCACCGCCGTGTCGCCCAGCATCGTCTCCGGCCGCGTCGTCGCTACCGTCACGTAGCGCCCCTCGAGGCCCTTCACCGGGTAGCGGATGTGCCACAGCTTGCCCGGTGCCTCCTCGTGCGCCACCTCCAGGTCCGACAGCGCCGTGTGACACCGCGGGCACCAGTTCA
>JBEKHU010000705.1:0-2653 GCA_050012115.1 Bryobacteraceae bacterium
GAGGAAACAGGCGGCTCCGATCGGGGCGAAAACACGGGTGACAGACGGCTCTGTCCACACGGCGCAGCAAAGTCAGAGCGTGGATTGAGAGAGTTGTGGCGCCTAGGACAGAGACGTCAGTCCCCGGTTTTCGCGGTTTTCGTGGATCGTCGCGAAAGAGCGGGCAACTACTGCGAGAAACGCGGATTGGCTGGCCGCCCTGCGATAAATTGCTCACGACAGCAGCGGGGCGAAAGCGGGGTTCCAGGGGACGAGAGCGGGCCGCACGAAGGCGCGGCGGACTCGGTCGAGCGGTTCGCCGCGGGTTTCGATTTCATCCAGGCGGCGCGGCCGGAGGCCGGCCTTGTGGGCCCAAGTGAACGTTGAAATCTCGGCGGGCTCGAAGCCCATGAGGCTGGCCGCCACCATGTCGGTGGCCAGCGGATTGGTACCGGCGATGATGGTTTCCATGGGAACCTGCGTTCCGCCGCTGGGGCCGTTGCCTTCCATGGCCGAGGAGGCGTCGATCACCACCAGGCCGAGCTTGTTGGCGCGCAGCATGTCGAGGATGGGCGCGGCGGTGGCGGAGGGCTCGAGCTTCGCCGCGAGGTCGTGCATGCGGCCGCGCAGGGCCTGATAGACGGCGCCCGGGTAGAGGCCGATCAGGTTCTTCATGCCCAGCGTGACCCCGGCCAGGATGTGGGTCTTCATCATCGGCACCGAGCAGAGCAGGTCGGTTTCGATCAGGGACCGATGCAGGGTCAGCGTGTCGAAGAGCAACGCGCCGGGGACCTTCACGTCGACCAATTCGCCGGTATGGAGATTGACCAGCGGAACCTTCTGCGCTTTGCCGAATTCGGTGTAGCCCAAGTCGTCAAAAACGCGCTGCTGGAGGCCGTTGAGCAGCTCTTTGTTGGAAGTGCGGAAAGTCTGGTTGCCGCGGACGTTGAACGGGGGCGCGGCGGCCGAGCCCTCGCCGATGGAAACGTCCTTGTGCGCGGCGCGCATCAGCCGCACCAGGGCGCGCATCACGGGCAGCTTCGTGGTCGCACCGGGCTCGGGGAAGACGAGATTGGGCTTGAGCAGGATGCGCTCCTTGCCGCGCGTGATCGCCGCCATGCCGCCCAGGAGCTCGATGGCCTGCTCGACAGCGGCGTCGATATTGCCGTTGCGGATCTTCACGACGCTGACAACCGGCCTGGTCTCCGCGGGCGGGGTCGAGGCCAGCGCGGCCGGCAGCACAGAGAGGGCCGCGGAAGACAGAAACTCCCTGCGGGTGCGGCGAGGCGCGAGTTTCCGTTCCATAAGTTCCATTACGCGCGGACCTGCAGGAAGTTCCGGCGAGTTGGGCGCAAGAGCTGCTTAGACGCTATCAGGAACGAATCAGGATGGGAATGGGGGTGGGAACGCGGGTCCGCGGCGTGGGGGAGACTTCAGTTTGCGACTTCAATACGTTAAAATGAACGAAAGTGGCGCGGTAGCCAAGTGGTAAGGCAGAGGTCTGCAAAACCTTTATTCACCGGTTCGACTCCGGTCCGCGCCTCCAACCCCTTGTTCGACATCCCCCAAGAATCGGCGCGACGCCAAATCGCTTTCCACTGGCGCCAGATCAGGCACGCCTGAACACAGCGGACGCCGCGGCCGGCGCGGGTTTAGGCTCAGTTGGTCCCGCCGATGGGAGCCATCCACCGGAACAGGAAAAAGTGGTGGCCGCAAAAAGAGCAGCGGTAGGGATGGAGGAGCCAGAAGAACATTTCCTCCATGAAGTTTCGAACGCCCACGCCTCGGAACTCGATGGAGTGGCAATAGGGGCAGGATTTGGAGAACAGCCTGGTGAGGAGGTTCAGCATGGGCTAGCCCTCGCCTTTGGCCTGGCTGCCGGTGGCGGGAGCGGCCGAATTGCGGACTGACGGCCCGGAGTAATTCGCGCCGGAGCCGCCGCGCCAACCGCCGGCCGGGCGGCTGGCCTCGCGGTCGGCCTGGATCTGTTCCGGGGTTCTCACGTCCGGCTCGGAGAGCTTGACCCGTTCATGCGCGCGCGCCACCTGGCGCTTGTGGCGCTTGAGTAATCGTTTGTTCATGCGTGGCTTTCCTGTTCCTCGCGACCCCGCAGAGGGGAGTGGGCGACATGGTCGTCAGTGCACGAGTGGCACCCACTTCATTATCGTCGATGCGATGGGCCGGAGACGGTCCAATCGCCGTTCGCGACGCGGGAAGATGATTCCGATCACGGTTCCCGCTCAGCGCCGGTGTATGGACGGAAAACAAGACGTGCCGCCGCGAACCTGGATCGAGAGGCTCAGGGCAAGTTCAAAAAACTCAGGCACCCGGCTAACCGCAGCCGGACCGGGCGGGTGGCGGGGCACGGCAATCGGCGGGACGGCGGTACGACTTCAGACCAAGGGCAGGTCGGTCTGGAGGTCGCCGTTTTCCTCGCCCTCGACTTCGGCTTCCTGAACGCTGCAGGCGGCGGCGACGACATCGCCGGGATCGAGCGTGACGAGCTTGACGCCCTGGGCCGAGCGGCCGGTCTTACGAATCTGGGCGGCTTCGGTGCGGATGATCTGGCCGTTGCGGGTGATGACCACGACGTCGGTATCTTCCTTGACCTCGAGCACGTTGACTACGGGGCCGGTGCGCTTGCTGACCTTCATGTTGATGACGCCCTTGCCGG
>JBEKHU010000706.1:0-2650 GCA_050012115.1 Bryobacteraceae bacterium
CGATCGAAGGCCGGATCGTCCTGGACATCGCCCCCGGCACGCCGCTCGTGCTGGGCGATCATCAGGGACTGATCCAGGTGCTGATGAACCTCAGCCGGAACAGCATCCGCGCCATGCAGGGCTGCCCCGAGCGGACGCTGACGTTGCGCGTCGCTTGTGACCAGCAGAGCGTTTTCCTGCGGGTCCTCGACACCGGACCCGGCGTCGACAACCCCGATAAGGTCTTCCAGCCGTTCCAGCCCGGGGCGGACGCCTCGGGGCTCGGTCTTTTCATCTCGCGGGCGATTGTCCGCGCCTGCCAGGGCGAACTGTATTTCGAGCCTTCCGCGGCCGGCTGTAGTATGGTGATTAAACTGAAAACATACTCCCCGGACGATGCGGCGGCGGAGTGTAACGAAACCGAGGTGCAAGCATGACCCGTGTATTACTGGTCGACGATCACGCGCTGTTTCGCGAGGGTCTGGCCCGGCTGCTCGCGGCTGAGGCCGGCCTCGAGACCGTGGCCCAATGTTCCACGGTCGAGGAGACCCTGGCCCAGTTGCAGTCCGCGGCGCCCGACCTGATCCTGCTCGATTACGAGCTCGGCGACCGGCGCGGCAACGAAGTGGTGCACTACATCCGGCACCATCAGCTCCACGTGAAGGTGTTGATCGTGACCGTGGGGCTGACCCGGGCCGAGCTGCGGCAAATGCTGAACCAGGGCGTGGCCGGCGTCTTCCTGAAGAACAATCCCCCCGAAATGCTGCTCGAGGCCATGCGCGCCGTGCTCGCCGGCGAGACCTGGGTCGACCCCAAGTACGCCGAAGCTCCCATCGAGCGCACGCCGGGTGAGATCTTCCGCCGCGTCCGCTTCACCGAGCGCGACCGCCAGGTGCTCCGCGGCGTCTTTGAAGGGCTCGCCAACAAGGAGATCGCCGAGCGCCTGCACGTCAGCGAAAGCGCCATCAAAGCTTCGCTGCAGCAACTGTTCAGCAAGACCGGCGTGCGCACGCGCGGCCAGTTGGTCCGCATCGCCCTCGAACAATTCCGGCGCGAATTGCTTTAAACAATCCTCGTCTCTTTGGTATCTGCTGATCGCGCTGCCGGGCCGTTACGAGCCGCGACCGCAAGGGAGCGGTTCTGCGCATGCTAACGAATTCGCACTCCGCCAGACCGCTACTCCCGCCGGAAGCCCGCGATGCTCTCGATGTGGTAGGTCTGCGGGAACAGGTCCGCCACGCTCAGCTTCTCCAGGCGGTAGCCGCCCGCAACCAGCCACGCCGCGTCGCGCGCCAGCGTGGCCGGATCGCAGCTCACCACGTGCACCTGCGGCGGCCGCAGGCGGATCAGGTGTTCCACCACCCGCCGCCCCAGCCCGCTTCTCGGCGGGTCGGCCAGCACGAAATCGGGCGCAGTCTTGAGCGTGGCGAGATACTGCTCGGCTTGCATCGAGTGGACCTCCACCTGCACGCCCGCGTGCCCCGCGTTCAGCGTCAGGTCGCGCGCCGCCTGGTGGTTCGACTCCACCGCCGCCACGGCGCCGAACTGCCGCGCCAGCCGCACCGCGAACAGCCCCACGCCGGAGTACAGGTCCAATGCCACGCGCCCCTCGGCCCCTTCCACCGCCTTTTCGGCCAGCGCGTCCACCAGGAACCGGTTCACCTGGAAGAACGCGCCGTGGCTGACATGGTAAGTCTCGCCCGCGGCGGCGTAGTCGATTCCGCCCAGCGCCGCGCCCTCGATGTGCTTGCCCAGCCACTCGAAGAAGCCTTTGGCCACGCCGCGCCCGCCGTCGGTTTCGAGCACGTTGACCATCGTCTGGCTGCCATTGGTGAACAGTTCGAGGCTGCGGATGAAGCGCGGCCAGCCCCGGTCGCGCAGCATGTAGCGCAGCGCATCCAGGCTCTCATTGATCTTCGGCGCCGAGATCGGACAGTGGTCCACGGCCACCAGCTTGTGCGACCCCGCTTCCAGGAATCCGATCTCGCCTCCATCGGAGTGGAACTGCGTCCGGTTGCGATAGCCCCACGGCTCCGCCGCCAGGATGCCGATCTCCGCCGGCGCGTCGAGCTTGCCGACCCTGCGGAAAACCTCGCGCGTGATCTCCGCTTTGCGCGCCGCCTGGAACTCCGCCGCCGCGTGTTGATAGTGGCATCCGCCGCACTGCCCGAACACCGGGCACTGCGGTTCCACGCGCTCCGGCGAGCGTTCCAGCCACTCCTGCACGCGGGCCTCGGCAAAGCCGCCGTGGTCCTTGACGATCTCCACGCGCACACGCTCGCCCGGCAGCGTGTACGGAACCATCACGACCTTGCCATTGTCCCGCGCCAGACCCGCGCCGCCGTAGACCCACTTATCGATCTGCACCTCTATCGCAGGCTGCGCCCCAATTGCAGGTCGCACTTCGACGGCAGGCTGCGCCTCGCTCGCAGGCCCTGATTGTGCGTCCGGCTGAGCGCCGGGCTGCTTGGATGCCTCGTCTGGCACGGCCGCCGGCTCGCCCGCCGCGTTGTTGGTATCGGGAGTCATTGCGTAGGATGGAAGAGAACCCTTAACAGAATGAGACCACGTATTTTCAGCGGCGTCCAACCGTCCGGCAGCCTGCATATCGGCAACTACCTCGGCGCTCTCAAGAACTGGGCCGCGCTGCAGCATGAGTTCGAGTCGATCT
>JBEKHU010000707.1:0-2641 GCA_050012115.1 Bryobacteraceae bacterium
GCCGCCGGAGCTTTACCGTCCACGATTATAAAAGTCTGCTGACTGCCGGGCTGCTGCCGGAAGTTGAGCTGGGCATCGAAGACCTCTTCCTGCACGCTTTCCTGGTTCTCGCCGACCCCGCGGCCTGCGAATTCACTTCGCTCTGCACGCGCTATCTGAGCCAGGCTCCGCCGGCCGGAGCGGCCGCCCGCGCCGCGGCGATTCACGGCATCGCGGCCCGGCTCCGGCCCGAAATCAATCCCGATTACCGCCGCATCTATGAAACGATCGACCTGCCGCTGGCGCCCGTGCTGGCGCGCATGGAGCGCGCCGGCATCCGCGTCGATCCGGACGTGCTGCGGGGCCTCTCCGAGTCGATGGATGCGCGTCTCCAGGCCCTGACTGCGGCCATCTACGAAGAGGTCCGCCATCCCTTCAATATCAACTCTCCGCAGCAATTAGGTAAGGTTTTGTTTGAAGAGCTGGGACTGCCCGCGCAAGGCCGCACCGGCAAAACCAAGAGCTACTCCACCGCCGCCGACGTGCTGGAGACCCTGGCTCCGTTTCACCCGGTCGCGAAGAAGGTTCTCGACTACCGCCAGTTGACTAAGCTCAAGGGCACCTACGTCGACGCGCTGCCCGCGCTGATGGACCCGGCCGGCCGCGTCCACACCACATTCAATCCTGCGGGCGCGGCCACGGGGCGGCTTTCGTCGTCCAACCCGAATCTGCAGAACATCCCCATCCGCAGCGACCTCGGGCGCGACATCCGGGCGGCCTTCGTGCCGCACCCGGGCTGGGTCCTGCTTTCCGCCGACTACTCGCAGATCGAACTTCGCCTGCTGGCCCATTTTTCTTCCGACGCGGTGCTGGTCGATGCCTTCCGGCACAACGAGGACATCCATACCCGCACGGCCTCGGAAGTCTTCGGCGTGCCGCCGCTCATGGTGACCCCGGAGATGCGCCGCGGCGCCAAGGCGGTCAACTTCGGCATTGTATATGGACAGACGGCGTTCGGCCTGGCGGCCCAGATCGGCGTCTCGCGCGAGGAGGCCGAGCGCTACATCCGCAGCTACTTCGAGCGCTACGCTGGCGTCAAAAAGTGGATCGACCACACCGTGGCCGAGGTGCGCCGGCGCGGTTACACGCTGACCCTGCACGGCCGCCGCCGCCCGATTCCCGACATCCAGTCGAAGAATCCCAATGCACGCTCCTTCGCTGAGCGCACCGCGGTCAACACGCCGCTGCAGGGGACGGCCGCCGATCTCATCAAGCTCGCCATGATCGCCCTCGACGCCGACCTGCGCGCCCAGCACATGCAGTCGCGCCTGCTGCTCCAGGTCCACGACGAATTGGTTTTGGAATGCCCGTCCGATGAGCTCGAAGAGGCCTCCAGACTGGTCAAGCGCCGCATGGAGGGCGTAGTCCATCTGAAGGTGCCCTTGCTCGCCGAGACCGGCACGGGGCCCAACTGGCGCGATGCAAAGTAGCCTGCGCGCGCTCTCCCGGCGCCGGTCGCGCCTCATCGTGCGCAATAAAACACGCGTGGGGTAACCAACTTCTTACTGGAAACGCGTAAAGGACATGCGGGTCGTTCTCTTCGGATCGACGAGTATGGTGGGCCAGGGCGTATTGCGAGAATGCCTGCTCGATCCTGACGTGGAAGGAGTTCTGTCGATCGTGCGCAGTGCTTCCGGGCAGCAGCACGAGAAGTTGCACGAATTGGTGCACGAGGACTTTTTCGACTTCTCCAACGTTGACGACAAAATCTCTGGCTATGACGCCTGCTTTTTCTGTCTCGGAGTCTCTTCGGCCGGCATGAAGGAAGAGGACTATCGGCGCGTGACGTACGACCTCACCATGGCGGCGGCGCAGGCTTTGGTCGCACGCAACCCGAACATGACATTTATCTACGTATCGGGAGCGGGAACTGACAGCTCCGAGCAGGGGCGTATCATGTGGGCGCGGGTGAAGGGTAAGACGGAGAACGCGCTCTTGAGGCTCCCATTCAAAGCAACCTACATGTTTCGCCCTGGATTCATCCAGCCTCTGCACGGGATCAAGTCGAGGACCGGGCTTTACCGGGCTCTGTATTCGCTGACGGGGCCGTTCTATCCACTGTCGAAGACAATTGCGCCCAGGCTGGTGATGACCACCGAGCAGGTAGGGCGCGCGATGATCAAGGTCGCCAAGCAGGGGGCGCCCAAACAGTTGTTGGAGAACCAGGACATCCGCATCCTGAGCGCGGACGGCGACGGGCCGCCCGCAGACTTGCGATCGGAGTAAGCGAACGCTGACTCTGACGTGTATGATGTGCACGGTGGCAGAGTCCTGTATGGGAATTCGCTCCCGGAGATTAATCGTCCAGCTCGTCGCAGTCGCATGCAGGATCATGAAGTGAAGGAGATGAGAGAGTGATTTTGCGATTTAACGGTGCGTTTTTCATATTTGCGGCAACCGCATTCGGGGCACTGGCCTGGTCGCCGCAGGTCTTCGCCGCGGTTTCAATAACCTCCTTGACGCCATCCGTTGTCTCGCCCACACCGCTCGGCACGACGATTACATTCACGACGTCAGCCTCCGACACCGACGCCGGAAACCTGCGCTACCGGTACCGCGTGAGTTACAACGGCGGAGCCTATTCGACGATCGTCGACTACGG
>JBEKHU010000708.1:0-2639 GCA_050012115.1 Bryobacteraceae bacterium
TAGTCGGCGTAAGTGCGCGGGCGCTTCTTCGACGCCTGCCGCGCCTGGATGCGATCCGCCGCCTGCTCGAGCATCCGCTTGTCGACGTCGCACATCGAGACCACCTCGACCGGCGCCACCTGCAGCAGCCGGATCAGATCGCATTTGCCGTACCAGCCGGGGCCGATGATGCCGACCCGCTTCGGCTTCTCATCGAGCAGGGCCGCGTAGCCTTCCGGAATGGCGAAGGCGGCCGGAGCGGCAAGCGTGGTCTTGAGGAATCGTCGGCGGTCCATATGGCAGAGTCCTTTCGGAAAAGGGGAGTGAAGGGACTAGTATATGCGGGCTGCCGGCTGGGTGGCGGATACTGTCGCCTGACGGACGCGGCACTGAGTGTTTCTACGAATCCGTTCCGGTGAGCGCGACCCCTCCAGCGCTTGTTTCCAACACCGGGTCTTTGAAATCAGGGGTTTCTATGAGGCGTACATCAGGCCGCCTCCGCTGTGAGCTGAGCAACCTGCCGCGGCCGACGCGGCCCGATGCCTCGCCGTCGGTTCGGCGATCAACCGCAGGCAGGTCTTGCCGCAGCCGCAGAAACCGCGCAACTGGGCTCCTTGCCATCCCGCCGCGCGCACCTCGCCCAGCGCGAGTTTCGGGCTGCCGTTCTCCTCGCACGCGAGGTGCCAGCCATCACGGGCGTCACACTCCCAGCCGAGCAGCGTTTCGTCCGCGCCGCGGATCTGTTCATAGACCGGAAGCTCGAACAGCGACCACAGGCGCTCGTGTTGCTCGGGGGAAAGTGGCCCTTCGGGCAGGGAAGAGAGCACAACCAGCGGGAACCGCAGTTCCGGCAGCGCCAGGTAGCCCTGGCGGCGCAGCGCGCCGATGGCGAACAACTCGGAACGCCGCCCGGCCAGCGCCTGGGGTTTCCAGCCCTCCAGGTCGGGCGTACTCCAATGCGGGAACGAGCGGACTCCCGGCTCCGCCCCCAGCCGCGTACCGACGACAGCGACTCTCTCCACCGCCGGCAGAGGATACTCGAGCGCCGGCAGAGCAGCCGGCTCACGCATTCGGCCCCAAAAGCCATTCCGGACAGTTGCGCTCAACATAATTGGCCCGTCCACTGTTAAGAGTGATGAAGTTGTTAGTCTTTTCTCTTACTGATTCATGAATTTGTCATGAAACTGCTTTCAGGTCGCGCCGGACAACGGCTCCGCGTTCAGGGCCGGGACGGCCACCCCGCGGCCAGCAAGCACCATTCGCCGTCTGAAAGGCAGGCCCGATCCAACCACTCTCGCGCTCTCTCTGGTCGCCCTTCGCGGCCGGCCGGAGTTCCATTCTTTACGAGCAAGAATGACGTATGCTATCGTTACTTCACCGCCCAAAGTGAGGCCCCACACCAATGAGCAACACCAAGCTATTTCTCAATTTGTTCCGGAACGCCGAAACTGTGAGCTTCTCTGCGGGTCAGTCTGTCTTCTCGGCCGCTGACAAAGGTCCGGCCATGCACATGTACGTCATCATCGAAGGTCAGGTTGAAATCCAGATCGACACGAAGATGCTCGAACTGCTCGGCCCGGGAGAAATCTTCGGCGAGATGGCGCTCATCGACGACGGTCCACGCAGCGCGGCCGCCGTGGCCAAGACAGACTGCCGCATGGCTGCGGTCAATCGCCGCCGCTTTGAATTCATGGTGCAGGAGACGCCCTTTTTCGCGCTCGCCGTAATGCAGGTTTTGGCCGATCGCTTGCGCCGAACCGACGCCCGCGTCGCGTCTTCCTAACGCGCCTTGCGTGCGATAGCGCGCTCGGCCGCGGCCACCACGTTCTGGCTCGTCAGCCCGTATTTTGCCGGCACGCCCTCGGGCGTGCCGGACTCGGCGTACGTCTCCAGGCCGATGAACTCCACCGGCGCCGGGGCCCGCCTGGCGAGCGCCTGGGCCGCACGCACCCCCAGTCCGGAGTCGGCCAGGTGTTCCTCGGCCACCACCAATGCGCCGGTCTCCCGGGCCGCTGCAGCCAGGCCTTCCTCGTCCAGCGGTTTCAGTGTATGCAGGTCCAGCACGCGCGCGGAAATGCCTTTCGCGTCCAGCGCGGCCGCCGCTCGCAGGCATTCGGAAACCATCAACCCGTGGGCTACCAGCGTGACGTCGCTTCCCGGCAGCAACTCGTACGCCTTGCCGATCTCGATCTTCGCCCCGGGTGAGTAAATCACCGGCGCTTTCGCGCGTCCAGTGCGAATGAAGACCCCGCCGAAGTGCTCGGCCGCCCATCGCACCGCCACCTGCACCGCCACCTCGTCCGCCGGACTGATCACCGTGAATCCCGGCAGCGCGCAGGCCAGCGCCAGGTCTTCGATCGACATCTGCGACGGCCCGTCCTCGCCGATCGAAATGCCGCTGTGCGTCCCCACCACCTTCAGATTGACGCCCGGGTACGCCACCGTCGTTCGCAATTGCTCGAAGCCCTTGTTCATCACAAAGCAGGAGAACGAGCTCACGAACGGGATCTTGCCCGTCATCGCCAGCCCCGCGCCCAGCGCAACCATGTTGGCCTCGGCGATCCCGCATTCGAAAAAGCGGGCCGGGAACTCCTTGGCGAAGTACGTCATCATCGTTGACTTCGACAGGTCGGCGTCGCAGCCCACCACATTCGGGTTCT
>JBEKHU010000709.1:0-2639 GCA_050012115.1 Bryobacteraceae bacterium
TCGACGCCGCGTATTACAGGGCGGCCAAAGAGGCGTACGCCAAGGACCCGGTCACTATCGCCCGTCCGTCCTATGACCGTGCGCTGGAAGGGCTGGTGGAAGCGCACCGCCTGCTGTTTCCGGCAACCAGCCGCTTACAGATCGAACGGATGCTGAAGTTCGGCGCGGAGTTCAGAACGCCCTTTGTGCTTTACGGCGGCCATGAGGCTTTCCGCGCGGCGGAGTTATTGAAGAAGGCCGGCGTACCGTTGATCCTCAACGTGAAGTGGCCGGCCAAGGAACGCGAGTCGGATCCCGAGGACATTCCGAGTCTGCGGACCCTGCAACTGCGCGACAAGGCGCCGACGACACCAGCCGTCCTCGCCGCCGCGGGCGTTCCGTTCGCGATCTCCTCCGAGGGCCTCGATACGCCGAAGGACATTCTGAAGGCCTTGAAGAAGTCGATCGATGTGGGCCTCAAGCCCGCTGACGCCATTCGCGCGCTGACGCTTTCGGCGGCCGAAATCTACGGCGTCTCGAGCCGTCTCGGCTCCGTCGACAAAGGCAAGATCGCCAACCTCACTGTCGTCAAGGGCGATTTATTCGACGAGAAATCGAAGGTCGAAATGGTCTTCATCGACGGCAAGAAGTATCTTCCGGCGCCGGAAGCGCCGGCTCCGCCGCACCCAACGGGCGGCGCGCCCACGGGGGAGGTGCAGTGATGAAATCAACACGAATCCTTCTAATGGCCGCCGCCGCAGGCGGTCTGACGTTCGCCCAGCCGGCCGTTCCGCAGCCAATCGTCCTGCAGAACGCGACCATCCACACCGTGACCAAAGGCACATTCAACGGCTCTATCGTTATCAAGAACGGATTGATCGCCGACGTGGGAGACAAGGTCCTGGCGCCGATGGGCGCGAGAATCATCGACCTGAGCGGCAAACACGTCACCCCGGGCTTGATCGACTGTCACACCCACATCGCCCTTGACTCCACGAACGAAGGCAGCATTTCAGTCTCGTCCATGGTGGCCATGCGGGATGTCGTCAATTCCGAGGACTTCGCGATTTACCGCGACCTGGCGGGCGGCACCACGACCACCAACCTGCTGCATGGCTCGGCCAACGCCATCGGCGGTCTGAACGTCGTCATCAAGATGCGTTGGGGCAGCGACGCGGACGGACTGGTGATGAAGGAAGCCAAGCCGGGCATCAAGTTCGCGTTGGGCGAAAACCCGAAGCGCGCCGGACAGGGCGGGCAGTCTCCGTTCGGTAGCGGCGCACAGAATCTGCGCTACCCCGGCACGCGCATGGGCGTGGAGGACGTCATTCGCGAAGCCTTTCTCGAGGCAAGGCAATATCAGGCTGCCTGGAAGGATTATGAAACGCGCCGGGCGCGCGGCGAAAACGTCCTGCTGCCGCGAAAGGATCTGAAGCTCGATCCGCTGGTGGAGGTGCTCGAGGGCAAACGCCTGGTGCACGCGCACTGCTACCGGTCCGACGAAATCCTCATGCTGCTGCGGGTGGCCGAGGAGTTCGGTTTCAAGATCGCCACTCTGCAACACGCGCTGGAAGGCTACAAAGTGGCCAAGGAGATCAAAGCCCACGGGGCCGGCGTTTCCACATTCAGCGATTGGTGGAGCTACAAGATCGAGGCCTACGACGCCATTCCGTACAATGCGGCGCTGCTCACGAAAAAGGGCGTGCTGACCTCGCTCAATTCCGACGACGCCGGCGGCGCCGATCTCTCGACGCGTCTCAACACGGAAGCCGCGAAGACCATGAAGTACGGCGGGCTCACCGAGGACGAGGCTCTGGCTCTGGTGACCATCAACCCGGCCCGGCAACTCGCCATCGACCAGTATGTCGGCTCGATCGAGACCGGCAAACAGGCCGACATCGTCGTCTACGATAAGGACCCGCTGTCGATCTACAGCAAGGTGGAGAAAGTGTTCATCGATGGCCGGCAGTACTTTGATCGCGATGAAGACCTGTCGGCGCGGCCCAAACGGGAAGCCGAAAAGAAGGGCTTGCTGGAGAAAGAAAAGGCCACGGAGAAGGCGGATGCCCCGCAGAAAAGGAGGCCGTCGTGAAGAAGCTTCTGATTGCCGGTCTGTTCGCCGTCGTGACCTTCGCCGCTCCGCCCCAAGGCGGCTCGTTCCTGTTGAAGAACGTGACCGTCCATCCCGTCTCGGGACCGAAGCTCGATGGCGCGAGCGTCCTTGTACTGGACGGAAGGATCGCCGAAGTCGGCGCCAAGGTGACTCCGCCCAAAGCCAAGATCAGGATCATCGACGGCAAGGGCTTACATGTGTGGCCGGGCATGATCAACTCCGGCTCGATGGTGGGCCTGTCGGAAATCGGCTCGATCCGCGAGACCAACGATACGGGTGAGATCGGGACCTTCGATCCTCAATTGCGTCCGATCGTCGCCCTCAATCCGGACAGCGAGCACATCCCGGTGGTGCGCGCCAACGGCATCACGATGACGGCTTTACTGCCCGCTGGCGCCGGTGGCGTGCGCGGCGGCGGAAACGTCCAGATGATCGGCGGCCAGATCTCGCTGGCCCATCTTGCGGGTTGGACGTGGGAGGAGATGGAAGTGCGGCGCACCGCCGGCATGCATCTGCGCTATCCCGCGATTTCGCCGGTCAGCTTCGA
>JBEKHU010000710.1:0-2633 GCA_050012115.1 Bryobacteraceae bacterium
TCGGCGGCGAGTCTATCCAGCGTGAGCCCGCCCGACTGTATCAAGGTTGACGGATGCGCTCCACTGAACTCGACGCCGCGCCGGAACCAGCCGAATCCGCCGAACCCGTACACGCCGAAGCGGCGAGAGATGTGGTAGTTGACGGTGGGATCGAGCGTAGTGGCTTCAAAGCTGCCATGGGCGGACGTCGCCGACGCAAGCTGGTGCGTCGTGTCGCTGGCGATGGCCTGCGCCAGCGCCGGGCCGGTGGCCGCGAGCCGGTTGTACATAAAGCCGACGGTGATGTATAGCTCCACGCCCTTGCCGGGCTCGGCCGGGCGCGTCACGGCGAATCCTCCGCCGGCCTGAAAGCCCCCGCCGTGGGTGAAGTTGCTGCCGTCCCTGCCGTGTGGGGTCGTGTACTCGACGGCGGCATACGCGGTGCAGGAATGATCCTGGGGCGGGTCCTGCGCCGCACAGCCGAGCGCGAGTAACAAGAAAGCCGTGCCGGCGAGCGCCGCGCGGACTAGCTGGCGGTTGCGGTTCGGCGCGATGCGCCGGATGTTCTCTTGTGGCATTTGAGCCTCCTGTCGGCTAGAGCGTTTCGGGAAACAGCGTCGTGACCGGCGATAAGTCCTAGCCGCTATTTCTCGGCTGGAGAAATCTTGTCGCTCACGAGCTTGAATAGCCGGTCCGGCTTCAACTTGTAACAAGCCCTGAATGTTTCGAGGTCGTTGGCGTATGCCTGGTCGATGGGGGAGGGCTTTGGATAGGCGTCCAGCAACTGGAAGAGCGCTACGGAGCTATTCTTCCGGCTTATGGACTCCTGAACGGCAGCCAATTTCTGCTTGCCCCCCGCACTCTCATAAGTCTTCTCCAAGAGCTTCTCGACGTCGTTAAAAAGAGTATCTTCCTTGGCCACTGGCGTCTTGAGAGTGTTCGCCTCTTCCAGCATTTTGAGGAAATCGGGCCGCTTTTGCGCTACGGTGTAGAGATCGTCGAGATCTCCGTTGGCGGGAACGCCTCCCAGCAGCGCAGCCTTGGCCGCCGCCGCGTCCGCCGGACTCGACGCATAGGTTGTGTACAGCCTGAGCGCAAACAGACAGTTCAACGTCGTCGCTGGCTCTTTCCATTCGTGCGCCAGGGCGGCGGCGGTGTCGGTAGGGATATCTTTTTTTGCATCTTCCGCAATACCGAATCCCAGGGACGCGGTAGCGCAGATCATCGCGGCGGAGTAAATGTAGCGCATGGGGACTCTCCAAGTCCAAGTAAACGTCCTCCGGCTTCGCCGGAGGCTGCACGCTTGCGGTTTCTCGCGGGAACCTGTTCGTAACCGGCCCGAAACGGGAATTCCTCAATCGTGCCGACGCACAATCTGTTAGGGTGCGCGCCCTAGCCTCGTTTGTTTTGGTGAAATTCGGCTGCTACCGGTCTCCACTTCCGGAACTGCTCGGCATCCACTGGCTCCCCGAAAGAGCTAGGGCGACTTTCTTGCTGCGAATTGCCTTCGATTGTAAAGCGACCGCCGCATCGTTGCAAGAGGTTTTTGACCCGCCCCGGAGAACTCCACCAGGGATAGCTGGAAATCTGGCAGTGGCGAAGATAGCTCCCGATAAACGCGCTAGTGTTTACCTGCGGCACTGGACAGGGATCATCCGTCGTCTCCACACCTGTGGGTAGCGAACTTCCTGGTTCTTGTCGGCAACTCGGAAGGAATCGTGCCCGTGAAGTGGCGTTCTCGGACAAATGGCCCGTTGTCCCGCCCAGACTCATCCAGCCACTCGTGCTCGCGTTTCCGAGCCGCCTTGGGCGCCGGAGGCGGACGCGCCGGAGGTGCCGCGCGCCTAAGCAAGCGGTCCTAGTGGGGCGGACGCCCACGTCCGCGCCGGCCCCCCAGGTCAGGCTCTGTTTCCGAGCCCCGACCCTGAGTGAGGGGTCCGCCCGCTTAGGCCGGACCCCGCCCCGCCTTACGGCACCATCCCCGAGCCCGCGCTCGCCGCGCGCTTCTCCGCCAGCGGCTTGATCGCCTTCAGGAAATCGGCCTCGTTGTAGGCCTTTTCCGCTTCCAGCCCCGCCGGCGCCGGCGGCAGCGGGTAAACGATGTCCGCCCCGCCCCCATCCGGTTTCAACCACATCGCCATCAGCGCCAGCGCCGCGCACCGCAGCAGCCGCACTTCGTAATCGGCCGCCTGCACCGCCTCATGCTGCTCCAACTTGGCCAGCGCGCTCTCGGTCGCCGGCACGAACTGCCCGTAGTTCACGTTCGCCAGCAGCGTCGCCGTGCCGCTTTTGTCGGCATGCACCTCCGCCGCGGCGATGGCTCCCTCGGCGCTGTGTACCATGTACCGGAAACAGGTCGCGTGCGCCGCGCTCAGTCCTTTGCCTGCCGCCACTTCGTCCGCCTGCAGGTCGTAGACCGCGTGCGGCGGCTTCAACTGCAGCGCCGCAAAGTCGATCCCTCGCCCGGTCAGCGGGCTGGGCCGCGCGCCAATCCGGTCCATCCCGGCCTTCACCAGCGCCGCCCCGTTGGTCGGTTCCTTCGCATATCGCAGTGCCATGATTCCTCCTTGGATCCCTACTTCGTGTAAAAGCTGGAGCCCCAGTTGGCCCCGCCGTTATAGGTCTTCGGGAACGTATTGAAGTCCTGCGTCGAC
>JBEKHU010000711.1:0-2633 GCA_050012115.1 Bryobacteraceae bacterium
ACAGCGGTCTGCCGAGCGACCATTCCGAGTTTGTCCAGGCGCATCGGCTCGAGTCCGAAGCAGGGATCGAGTGGTGCTCGGAAGGATTTTCATGCTAATTTGACAACAAACCCGGACCAACGGATGGTATGCTCGTTTTCTGCGGGAGGTTCTCTTGGCCACAGCGCAAATGGCTCCCAGGCATGATCGCGCGTCCGTACGCCACCCGGATGCGCGAACCCACCGCATCCACACCGGCGTGAGTCTCGAACTCATCTGTGAACGCACCAAGATCAGCCGGCATTTTCTGGAGGCGATCGAGGAGCGGGCCTACCATCGCTTGCCGGGCGGCATCTTCGACATTAGCTACATCCGGCAGTACGCGGAGCAGATTGGCTATTGTGCTGAGGCCCTGCTGGAGGACTACCGGTCGCGAATTGGCTCCAAAGATGGCTCGTCGAACTTGCACCCGGTCCCTGCACGGACCAAAACCTGGTGGGAGACACTGCTGTAACCCGCGTGAGCACGCTGACTCCTCGGGGATCGGACAACACGTGGCGGCTGGGCTGAGGAGTCGTCAGCGCGCCTGAGGATTCGATTTGGGATCGGATTCCGCTGCTGCTGGGGACATAATAGTGGAGAAGGCCTAAAGTTTATCGGTCGAGTGCCGATAAACTGCACAGGAGGCCCGGATTCGGTGATCGCTCGAATCGGGACAACTTCGATGCGCATCGACGACAATCAACTCTCCGGGATCGGTCCCGCAGCTGCTGGTGCAAGCCAGAATGTCCGGTCCGGCGCCCAGCAGGGCGCGTCCACAGCCAAGCCCGGCGAGGGAGCAACCGGAAAAGACGAGGTCCGCCTTTCGGCCGTCGCCGATCAGGTGGGCAATCTGAAGACCACGCCGGAGCGAGCAGCCAAGATCGCCGAACTGGCCAAACTGGTTCAGAGTGGCCAGTACAATCCCCACCCAGAGAAAGTTGCCGATTCGATCATCGACGACATGTTGTCTGGTTCGGGATCATCCTAGGCCGGGCAATCCACTGAAGTCCACGTATTGAAGCGGGTAGCTGCCATCCGCGGCTGGAGTGTAAGCTCGGCTGTCGCTGCCCCCATGAAAGGCGAAGATGGCGGTGTTTGAACGAGGGACTGAAACGGGAAAGCGTATAAGTCAGATGGTCGACCAAGGAGCACAACCGTCGCCAGCCGATGACGACCTTGCCATAGCGCGGCTTGATCGGTTGCTGGCCCATCTGAGGGTAGCCGAGGCCGGATTGAAGAACTTGAGCCGCGAGGGGATGGCGTCCCTCGGCGAGTCGATCGCCTCGGCCACGGATGAGCTCCGGACCTTTCAGGAGGAAGTGCGATCAACCGGGTCGAGGAGGCTGCCGCAGGAGCGGCTACAAAGCAGAATCAAGGAGCTCAACACTCTCAGCCGCAGGGTGCAGGCGCTGCTCGAGGCCGCAAGAAGCTTCCAGACTGCGTTGCTCAGGATTCACCACACAGAGCAACACGGCTATGGCGGGCTGGCTGATATCCCTGGGGCCAGAAACTGCATCGCGTTCCCGCACCGGCTCGAAATGCGAGGTTGAACCATGGGCTCTCTCTTTTCGGTGCTGCACATTGCGTCGAACGCGCTGGGCGCATTCCAGCGCGCAATGAACGTGACCGGCAACAACACCGCCAACGCTTCCACGCCAGGCTACGCCAAGCAGGTCGTCCAGTTCGAAACGCAGCCCTTTGACACGCAGATGGCGGTCGGTGGCGGCGTGGGCTACGCGGGGACCGTCGACACGCGGGATCAATTCGCCGAGCAGAACGTGCGGCAGCGCGTGAGCGATCAAGGCCAGGCGACTCAGGAGGCCTTACAGTACACGAACCTCCAATCCGTCTTTCCCATCGACGGGCAATCGGGGATCTCGACAGCGCTGAATGGGTTCTTCAACGCGTTCTCGGCTCTTACGACGACACCGAACGACCCGGACCTCCGGCAAAATGCACTCAACAGCGCGCAGCAAGTCGCCCAGGCGTTCCGCCAATCCATCAATCAGTTGGACGAAGTGAACGCCGGCGTGCAGCAGAACTTGACCGAACAAGTCAGCCAGGTGAATCAACTCGCGCAGCAGATCGCCGCCATCAACCAGCAAATCGAGCAGAACGCCAGCGCGGCCAGTGATCCCGGCCTTAGCGCGAGAATGTCGCAGGCGCTGGAACAGCTCTCGCAGTACGTCGATGTGGCCGCCCTCAAGCAGGACAATGGCACGGTCAGCGTCAGTGTCGGGCAGGCGTCCCTCGTGAGCGGGGACAAGTCGCTGCCCCTGCAACTGGTCCCCGGCAACGGCCAGATGGTCTTGGAGGACAGCCAAGGCAATGATGTCTCCCAGCGACTGAAGTCGGGCAGCCTGCAGGCCGTCCTGACTATGACCGGCGATGTTCTGCCGGCCACGATGGCAAGCATCAACCAACTGGCGCAGAGTTTCGCCACGGCCGTGAACGGCGCCCTCGGCGCGGGTGTGGACCAGACCAACAACCCGCCGGCGCAAGACCTCTTCAGTTTCGATGCGGCAAATGGCGCTGCGGCGACCATCACCGTGAATCCTCTGACCACGTCACAACTGGCCCTGGCCGATCCGACGGCGCCGGGAGGAAACGCG